>NZ_JBTUOC010000030.1:0-11034 GCF_058345725.1 Simiduia sp.
GGCCATTTCAGCAGCGGTTACCGGCACCGGGTGCTGGGCGGGATTGGTGAGTACGCCGGTTAAAGCGCAGGTGACGACGGCCAGATCAGCGTGGGACATGGGCGCTCCTTGGTGAGTGCGACAACAGGATTCTCACACTACCAAGCAAGCGCTTGGTTGACAATGCCCTGTGGATAGGATTTATTGCTTTTCATACTGAGGTAGTAAAGCAGGAGACTAAGGTGGCCAGTGTGCGGGTGTTAGAGGATGCAACTTCTGCAAAGGGCAATATATTGCGCGCCGCTGCGAGTTTGTTTCGCGAGCGAGGTTTCGCGCGCACCACAGTGCGCGATATCGCCGCCGCCGTGGGCATGTTGTCGGGCAGCTTGTTTCACCACTTTTCGTCAAAAGAGGCGATCCTAGCGCAGCTGATGGAAGAGCTGATTTTATTGGTTGAAGACGCAATGGAGCAGCGCCTGGCAGCGGAATCCGACCCGAAAGCGCGCTTGAAGGTGTTGGTCACCTGTGAGTTACAGGCCATTCACGGCGAAATAGGCACGGGCTTCAGCATCTTGATGACTGAGTGGCGCTCGCTCAGCGAGGCCAGCCAAAGCCACATTTTGGCGCTGCGCAATCACTATGAGCAGCGCTGGCACAGCTGCCTACAGGCACTTAAAGAATCTGGACAACTGCCGGCCGAGCCCCTGCTGGCGCGGCATTTTATTCGCGGCGCCGCCATGGAAACCTGGCATTGGTACAAGCCTCAGGGCTCGTTAACCTTGGCCGCCTTGGCCGATGAGTTGGTGCAGTTAGTGTGTCATTGATGGCTGATTTAGATCTGCACGTGTCAACCGATAGCGGAGAACTCCGTTGTACGGGGGGAAAGGCACAATAAACTTCAGAACGAGGCAGACTATGAACCCATTACACAGCATTTCCGCCACCGCAGCGTTGATTATCAGCACCTGGGCTTTGCCTGCTATGGCTGATACTCAGATTGCCGACCGTCACGATGCGCGCGGCGACCAAAAAGAGGCGCGTCTGGATGCACGCGGTGATCGGGTGGCGGCGCGACTGGACGCCAAGGGCGACCGTGTGGCCCAGCGCCTGGATAATAAGGGTGACCGCATCGACCAGCGCCTGGACACCAAGAGCGCTCGAGCAGAGGCTAGCGGGCACACACAGCGGGCTGCCAGGCTCGATGCCAAAGGCGATCGCATTGATCAGCGCCTGGAAAACAAAGGCGAGCGCATCGATCGTCGCCTCGATCAAAAGGGTGAGCGGGTAGATAACCGGTTGGATCGCAAGGGCGAGCGGGCGAACCGGCGCACGGACCAGCGCGGAGAGCGCAAGCAGCGCGCCGCAGTCAAGCGCCGTTAGCAACTAACGGCCTGCGCCGCCAAGGTGTGGCCGCGCAATATCCAACAGGGGGCTTGTTCGCGAGCCCCATTGGTCTATATTGTTGAAACCGTTAGGAATATAACAACAATCACATAAGACCATACAGGGCATGCCATGGCGTTTTTGGCTGAATTTCCTCCGCTGACACTGGGGTTGATGGCGTTAATTGGCGTGTTGGCCCTGTATTTTGTGGGGCCTGGCTATAACAGCCACAGTGCCAGTCAAACACCCGCCATTCTAACCAGCACCGGCATCTTTGGGACTTTTCTCGGTGTGGCGCTGGGCTTGCTGGAGTTTGACACGTCCAATATCAGCGCCAGCGTTCCGCAATTAATCGATGGCTTAAAAACCGCTTTCTGGACCTCTATCGCCGGCTTGTTAGGTGCCTTGGCCGTTAAGATGCGGCACCTGTTCGCGCTCATGCGCCAGCGTCGCACCCAGGAAACCTACCACACGGCCACGGTCACAGACCTGGCCAATGTCTTAACCGATATTCACCAAAGTCTGCACGACGAATCGGCCGGCGGATTGCGTGCGGCACTCACGCTACACGCGGGCGAGCAGGTGCAAGAACTGCGCGCGCTGCAACAGCAACTCACCCAGTACCAAACAGAAATGGCCGAGGCCAACGCCCGCGCTTTGGTGGTGGCGATTGAGAAAGTTATGCGCGATTTCAACGCCGAAATTAACGCGCAGTACGGCGAAAATTTTCGCGAACTCAACGGCGCCGTGGGCAAGATGCTGCAGTGGCAGGAAAACTACAAAGCCGAACTGGAAGCCTTGCTGCACACCCAAACGGCCAATGGCCAATTGTTAGACAAGGCCGCCGAGGCCTATCGCGATATGGTTCAGCACGCCGAGGTGTTTAAGCAGGTGTCGTCTTCGCTCGGGCAATTGTTGGCGGGCACCGAGGCGCAATCTGAGCAGCTGGCCGGCCAACTTACCTTATTGGCCGATGTATCCGAGCGGGCCTCGGCAGGTTTGCCCATGCTGGGGGAGCGCATCGATCAATTGACGCAAACGCTGGCCGACGCGGTAGTGCACAATCAGCGCAATATAACCGCCACGCTCGACCAATCGCTCGCGCAAATGGCCAGCGCATCCGAGCGCGTGCACGGACAGTTGGCCGAGCTGGCGCAAGACAGCGACGCGCGCATGGCGCGTCACCTGGCCCAGGTGCAGCAGGGGTTAGAGACGGAGCTGGTGCAGGCGCTGAAAACCTTTGGCTATCAAATGACGTCGCTTTCCGAAAAGTTTGTAAATGACTATGCACCGCTTACCGAAAAATTGCGGGGCTTAATTTTATTGGCAGAGCAGGTAAACGCACAGGATGCAAAACCACAACAGCGGGCTAGAGCCCTCGCAGAATGACACCTTAGCGCAGGAGGAACACTGGGTATCAGTCAGCGATTTAATGGGCGGGCTGATGATGGTGTTTTTGCTGATATCTGTGATCTATATGGTGCAGTTGGAAATTGAGTCGCGCAAAATAAAAGACGTGGCCATTTTGTACGATCGCTTGCGCACCCAACTCTACGACGATTTACACCGGGAGTTTTCAGCGGATTTGCCGCGCTGGGGCGCTGAGCTCGATCGGGATTTAAGCCTGCGATTTTACAACACCGAGTTATTATTTGATCGCGGTGATGCCGAACTCAACCCGGCCTTCTCAGAAATATTGGCAGATTTCTTTCCCCGCTATGTGCGCATCCTAACCCGCGATAAATACCGCAACGACATTCTCGAAGTGCGCATAGAGGGTCACACCTCCAGTGATTGGGGACAGGGCTTTTCAGCCGACGATGCCTATATTCGCAATATGGCTCTGTCGCAGGCGCGCACGCGCTCGGCACTGGCCTATGTGTTGGCGTTGGCGCAGGTACAAGATCACAAGGCCTGGCTCACGGCACACCTCACCGCCAATGGCTTGTCTTCGTCAAAGCCTGTGTTGACGCCAGCGGGCAGCGAAGACGATGCGCGCTCGCGCCGGGTAGAATTTCGCGTGCGCACCGATGCCGATGCGCGCATCGCCACCATTTTGCAGGGGGTTCGCTAATGCCCCTGCCCGATTTCACAGATTTCCCACCGCTGTTAGCGCTGCGCCAAAAAATGGGTGCAACCGAACTTGGCAGTTATGATTTTTTCGATCCCGCCCGCCACTTAACCGGCGACGAGCGGGTGGCGCTGGCCGGTCAGGGCCTGGCTGTGGCGCGAGCGGCGCTGCGGCGATTAATCGATCACACGGTGGGGTTTAAAAATGCGCGCGTTCTGGTCTGGGGGGGCGAGGGGGGCGACTACCACTTGAGTTGGTGCAGCAAGTTCCCTACCCAGACTGCATTGTGGGTGGGTGCCAGCAAGCCGGCCGCTATGCGCGTGTGCAGTGCGTGTCTAGATCAGCTCCAATACGAAGGTCACAGTTCTCACCGCAGCCGGCATCAGGCCTATTACGAACAGGTGCGTGCAGAATTTAACGTCGGGGCTTTTTTTACGCGCTACCCCCATTACCCGGTGACCTAGTGGGCGTGCTTAGAGGGTTCGCGCGACAGGCTGGCATAGAAGGCCGCGATGTCCTCGGCGGTGGAGCGGCCTGGGTGGCGGCGATCGGTGCGCTTGCGCCGTTTGCGGTGATAGAGATCTACCGGCAGGCCCGCACAGCTGTCGTATTCCTGGCGGCGATCCTGTCCTTTGCGTCTTTCTATAAACACTCTGGGCTCTGGGTTCATGGTGTAGGGTCCTGGCTAGCACTGGGCCAGTGCTGTCGTTGACTCAGGTTGTCGTCGTAATACTACCGTAATATGGGTGCCAAACTAGTACTTTTTTCGTACCCAAGGTTCAGATCGTTCACTTGCCAATAAGTTCCCGTTGCCGGTCCGGGGTATAATCTCACTTCGTTTTATATGCCTATGAGTAACACCATGACCAAGCAGCAAGCCCTAGAAAACGCCCTGCGGGAGGCGTTCAGCCCCGTTTACCTGCAGATCGAGAACGAAAGCCACATGCACAATGTACCACCTGGGTCGGAGTCGCACTTTAAAGTGCAACTGGTGGCCGAGGCGTTTACCGGTAAGCGGCGGGTCCAGCAGCACCAGCTAGTGTATGGTGCCTTGGGCGACCTGATGAGCCAGATTCATGCCCTGGCACTGCACACCTGGGCACCGGCTCAGTGGCAGGGCGATCAGGCCCCCGCGTCGCCCCAGTGCCTGGGGGGTAGCAAAGCCGGTTGAGCTGCGCCTTTGTGGTTGTGCAGATTTTATCCAATCTCTACAATGCGCGCCTGATTCAGTTTGTATTTGGTTTTACACATGTCGTTTGTAGTTTGTGCACTGTATAAGTTTGTCGCCTTACCCGAATACCGGTCGCTTCGAGAGCCGCTGTTGGAAGAAATGACCCGCTTGGGCGTAAAAGGCACCCTGCTGCTGGCTTCAGAAGGCATTAACGGCACGGTGGCGGGCGAGCGGGCTGCAATCGACGGGCTGCTCAGCTATCTCAAAGCCAAGCCGGCTTTTGCGGAATTGGAGTGCAAGGAGTCTTACGAAGAGACCATGCCTTTCTACCGCACTAAGGTGAAGCTCAAAAAAGAGATTGTGACCATGGGCGTCCCGGGCATAGACCCGCGCCAAGTGGTGGGCACCTATGTAGAGCCGGAAGACTGGAACCAATTGATCAGCGACCCAGAGGTGACCCTGGTAGATACACGCAACTACTACGAGTATGAAGTGGGTAGCTTCAAGGGTGCGCTAGACCCGGCCACCGAGAGCTTTCGAGATTTTCCCGCCTACGTGAAGGCCAACCTGGACCCAGCTAAACACAAGAAGGTGGCCATGTTTTGCACCGGTGGCATCCGTTGCGAAAAATCCACGGCGTTGCTTAAGGAGCAGGGCTTTGAAGAGGTGTACCACCTCAAGGGCGGCATTCTAAATTATCTAGAAAAAGTGCCCGAATCGCAGTCTTTGTGGCAGGGCGAGTGCTATGTGTTCGACAATCGCGTGGCGGTCAACCACGCGCTGCAAAAAGGCAGCTACGATTTGTGTCACGGTTGTCGGCATCCCATTACCGAGGCCGACAAGCAATCGCCGCAATTCCAGCAGGGCGTTTGCTGTCCGCGCTGTCACCACCAATTGACGGAGGAGCAGCGGCGGCGCTTTGAAGAGCGTCAGCGCCAAATTGAATTGGCAAAGCAGCGCAACGATGTGCACATAGGGCGGGCGCCCACCGAGCGCCAGCGCCGCGCCAAGGCGAGCAACCGCGCTTAATGCGCGAGCAGTGGGTGGTCTGTACGGCAGGCTTGGCCCGCCGCGTCGGTCAACTGCTGGCAGCCAGCTTTCTGTCGGCCTGCGCCGCTCTGGCGCCCGAGCAGCAACTGCAGCAGGCCGCTATTGAAAATTGCGCCGCCCGCTATACCCAGCGGGCGGCCGCAGACCATTTTGCGCCCTACCATCCTGTGCAGGGCTTCGAGTTCCTGCGCATCAATCGCTATCTGGCGGCACAGATTCCCATGCCAGATCAGACGCTCGACCGTTTGGCATGGCTGCAATGGGCAAATGGTATGGCCAATGAAGCGGCCGGATGGGATTCGCCACCCGAGTGTGTGGCGACATTGCTGCCCGCGATAGCGGCCAGTGACTTACTCTGGCGTGCGCTTGTGGAGTCGGCTGTGGTGGCCGACGAATACCAGTTCTCACTGCGTTTATTGGGGCTCTATCCGCTCAGCCGCTGGCCTTTTGCCGCCGGTGTTGTGCGCGACCATGCGGCAACCCGCGAGCGCCAGCAGGCTTTTTCCCGAGATTTTGATCCGTCGTACTGGCGCTATTATTCCCCCCGACAGCTGCCCGACACAGTGGCGCGGCAAATTAGCGCGATTCGCGCCGGTAGTCAGCTGGATGGCGCAGCAGTGGTTGATCTGCTAAATCGGTGGGCGCCTGAATTTGCGCTGCCACGAGGTAGTGGCGACGCCAATGTGCCGGTGGCGCTGGCGCGCGATACAGCGGGCAAACTGTCAACTGAGCCTGCCGGCCAGGCATCGGACGGCGTTGCGCCACTCTACAGCTACGTCAGCTTGGGGGAGTTTGGTGGCCAGCCCAGTCTGCAGCTAAATTACCAGATCTGGTTTGCCCGGCGACCGTCGGCCCATGCCTTGGACCCGTTGGCGGGGCGTCTAGACGGGCTACATTGGCGGGTTCATTTGGATTCGAACCTCCAGCCCATCGCCTTTGATGCGATGCACACTTGTGGTTGCTGGTATCAGGTGTATCCAGTGCAGGGGTACCGCGTGGAAAGTCCAGAGGACGCCTGGCAAGAGCCCGTTTATGTCGGGGCAACGCTCGCTGCCAAACCCGGCCAGGTGCTCTATCTGCAGGCCGACGATCACAGTTTGTTGGGTGTGGGGGCCTTAGGCAGTCGCGGATCTGAGGTTGCGCCACATGCACTTTCCAATCATCCCATCCTGTGGGCCGCCGCCGGCTTTCGCGGGCCCAAATCGACCGCCGCCCAGGCCTATTGGCAAGTCTTTGACAGCCGGGGCAGGGTGCCCGAATCGGCTAGATCTGAGCGATTCTATTTTTGGCCAATGGGTATACCGGCGGCGGGCAGCATGCGTGCACCTGGGCATCACGCCATTGCCTTTACCGGTCGCCGGCATTTTGATGAACCTCGGCTGCTTGAGGCCCTGGGATTTACTGCCAGAAAGAGGGAGTAGGCGTCAGGCGAGGCAGTGTGGGATCTGGCGCACGCAAAGATAAACGAAGGTCTAGTACCCTTTATGGGCGGTAATGTGGTCTAATGCGGCACTTTGATAACGCCAATCCGGTGGCAGATGCCAACCTTTGTCATCGGTGCTGGAGGGCTCTGTTTAGAGCGGCGACGAGTAAAGGAAAAAGGTAGTTCTACTCATGGATTTCGAAGATTGGATAGTGGGCTCTGATGGCCAGTCGGCAAAGCACGCCAGCGGATTCAGTTTGAGCGTAGATGGCAACCCCAGAGATCCCCAGGGCGTCAACCCCGGGCGCTTTCCGCCAGAGTTAAGTGTCATCGATCAGGCGCGTCTCTTGCGCCACGGTGTGGAGGCCATAGCCAATGCCGCCAAGCAGAGGACAGCGCCCAAGCCGAAACCGGCAATGCCCAAATCAAACATTGATCGGCCAGTATTGTCGATTAAGCGCAAGGCTTCAGAAACAAAAACGCCAGCCTAAGCTGGCGTTTTTGCGTGGCGTTTTCGGGCCGCAATATACTGGCCCGGTACTCAGCGCGATGTGATCATATGCCCTTTCATGAGCATCAGGTTCTTGTGGTTGTCCACCAGGGTGAACAGCTCTTCAAACTTGGTTTGCGCCACCTGGGTGTCGTCGCCGGTTTCATTGGCGTAGGTAACACCCTTTAGCAGAGACGCTAATTCATTATTGACGCTGTCGATCGCAGCCAGAATATTTTGTGTGGTTTTCGCATCCCGGAAGATCCGGCCCTTACCGGTAGCGGCAAGATAGTTGTCGCACTCCAGTAGCCAGTCTTTGCGCTGCTCCAAATAGCTTTGGGTGTTGCGCATGCCGCGCCTGCGGTTGGTGTCTAGGTGCTGTTCGGTATAGCTTTGCAGGCTTTTCATGGTCGATGTCATGAATTCGCCGGCGATGCCGTCACAGTATTTCCAAGTCAAATAGCTGGGAAATTCCTGTCCAGTCTTCTTTGCTGCTTTGTCTCTTTGACAGGCCTCGTCGCAGGCGAGGGTCACTGGTGCTGCAAAGAGCCCCATGAGTCCTAGTGCAAGAATGATCTTTTTCATGATTAGCCGCCGTCTTTGTTATGCTTTTGCGTTATTTTCGAGCTACCATAGAGTGTATACGTCAAGTTTTTTGGTAAGTCAATAGTGAGTTTTGTGACCCCTCCGTCACTTTGTCTGTGACGGGGTGACAAATACCAGCTAATACCTTCGTATTAGCTGGTATTTGGGTGCTAAGTGGCGTTAGTTGGGCGCTTGCAGGAAAATTACACGGCTTCTGATTTTTGCCCACCTAGCGCTTGCGCCAGTGCGGGTAAAAATTGGCGCAATGTGAGGGTCATCAGTGAAAATTCGCTGTCGAGCAGGGCGAGTTGGTCGCTGCCAGCATTCTGTGCCTCCTGTTTGAGGTCGTCGCCAAAGGAGAGGCGTTTCACATGGCCCTCCTGGGTCAGAATGAACGTCAGTTGCTGCTGCCAATTTAGCGCCAGTTGTACAACCTGTTTGCCGGCGGTGAGATGTTGCTGAATTTCATCGCACAATAAATCGTGGCGACGGCACTTCAATATGGCGCCTTCTTCACCGGTTTCGCGCAGTTCGCATTCACTTTCCAGGGCCCAGCCCTCGGGCAGGGCGTCACCTTGCACCCATTGGGTCATTTGCACTGCCGGTGACAAGTCGTATTGCTGCAGCGATAGCGGCAGTGAACCCAGGCTTTGGCGCAACAAAGAGATTAGCTCCTCCGCTCGCGTGGGGCTGGCGGCATCAACAATTATTAGCCGCTGCTCCATGTCGATTAACGCATGGGTGCGACGACTTTTGCGCAATGCACGGGGCAAGCATTCGAATAGAATTTCTTCTTTCATTTGCTCTTTTTCTTTTCGATATACTCTGCGCTCTTCGGCATTCTCTATTTGCGCGGCTTTTTCTTCGACCATGTCGCGGATCACCGCGGCGGGAATAACTTTTTCTTCTTTGCGCAAGGTGATCAAGGCGGCATTTTGAGCGATGTGTGCCAGTGCGCTACTGTGCTTGCCTAGAGGCGGCACCCAGCCCTGCTTAAAGAGGTCTTGTTGTGAGCAGGGTGTAAAGGCCAGTTCATCCAATTGGTCTGCCAGTGCGGCCAAGTCGAGAGTAAAACCATCGCTGATGCGATAGATTTGTAAATTTTTAAACCACATGAAAAATTTCCGGTTACTGCAAAAAGGGAATAGTTGATTTTGTGATGGCCACTGCGAGAATGTAGATGGCACTTATGAGGGCTAGCAGCCAAGCGCTGATTCGTTGGGTTTTAGTGTGCGCAAAGCGGAAGGCGTAGAGACCTAGCCCTATGTAAATAAACAGCGCTGTGAGTTTTGCGTGTAGCCAGGGTTGCTGCAACGGCTGCCATTGGTAGATGTACAGTAGGCACAGGGCACTCAGTAGCAACAGTGTATCCACTAGGTGGGGCAGCCAGCGGGTGATTTTTGCACGCGCGAGCGGTGAGCCCATACCGTGCCAGACGCCACGCAGAACGAAGCCGCTAATCGACAGTAGCGCCAGCGACATGTGAAGGTGTTTCAGCAATAACATAGGATTAGTTGCCCGCCAATGCGCGCTGTACCAACTGGGTAAGCGTTGTTGGCAATGCCAGTTGCAGAGCCGCTTGTTGGCCTTTTTCCGACATTTTTCGCCAGGTTTTTTGAATGATGGCGACTAATTTGGTGTCTTCGTGCTTTTGGCTGAAGGGCGCTAGGTAAAACTGTAAGAATACTAGGCAAGCCACATCTTCCAAAGTTTGGGTCTCGCTATTGCTTTTCAGGTTTTCTTTGCGCAGCAGGCGACCCACAGTTTCGATCAGTTGTGGCTCTGCACCCAATTCCGTCAATAGCGCTTGGGTGCGCTGAGCGTGGTGTGCGGCCAGTGCTGTGCGCCAGCGGTGGTAGCCTGCGCGATCTTGCGGGTAGGTTGCGCGAGCTATTACCCAGCGCTCGATATGCTGCGCCCGCACTGCAATGCGCAATGCAAGGCTGGCATCGGGTTGGAACTGTTCGAGGCAGTCGGTCATACGCTGGCCGTAGATCCATTCGGCTGCCAATGGTTGGCCGTCGACGTCTACCTTGTTGGGGTCTTTTTGGTTGGCCGCATCGATCGCGGCATAGGCCTGGGCTAAGGTAAAGGTAGGCACTGTGATTCCTTTTAGAGGGCATCTGCCAGCTGTTGTAGCTGGCTTGGGTTGTCAATTGAAATGGCTTTGTTGTCGACACTGAGTAGCCCGTTTTTTTGCATGCGACTAATGACGCGGCTTACCGTTTCGAGTGTTAAACCTAAGAAATTTCCCAATTCACTGCGCGACATGGGCAGTCGCAATTGGCTAGCCGAAAGTTGGCGGCGTTGATGTCGCGCTGACCAACTCAATAAAAATGCTGCTACGCGCTCGTCGGCAGTGTGTTTTCCAAGTAGCGTGAGTTGGTGTTGCTCGTGACTGATCTCCCGACCCAAAATCTGAAAAATATGCTGTTGCAGCTTTGGTAGCTCCAAGCTCAAGGCCGATAGCTGATTGAAGGGGATTTCACACACGGCGCTGGTTTCCAGGGCATGGGCCGTGTTGGTGTGGCGCTGATCCGCCACGCCGTCCAGGCCAAGCACTTCGCCCGGCAGGTAAAATCCCGTAACCTGTTCTTGCCCACCTTTTGTGAGGGTCGTCGTTTTTAGCGCGCCTGCACGTACGGCGTAGAGTGATGTAAAAGGGCTGCCGGATTGAAATAACTGATCGCCCCTGTGCAGTGGTCGGCCGCGCTTGATGATGCTGTCGATGCGGGCGAGCTCGTTCGTAGAGACGCTCAGCGGTAGGCAAATAGCGCTTAGCCGACAGTCGCTACAGGAGAGGGCAGTATTGTGTGGGCAGTGGTCGCGCTGGACGGTCATGGAGGCATCTTGAGGCAGTGTGGGCCGATTATAGCGGCCTC
>NZ_JBTUOC010000031.1:0-9216 GCF_058345725.1 Simiduia sp.
CCGTCGCCGTCTACTCCGATGCCGACCGCGACAGCCTGCACGTAGCCATGGCCGACGAGGCCGTACATATAGGCCCCGCGCCCTCGCGCGAAAGCTATTTATGCGGCGATAAAATTCTCGCCGCCGCGCTTAAAACCGGCGCCCAGGCCATTCACCCGGGCTACGGCTTTTTGTCGGAAAACGCCGGCTTCGCGCGCGCCTGCAGTGAAGCTGGCGTGGTATTTATCGGCCCGCCCATTGGCGCAATCGAGGCCATGGGCTCCAAGTCCGCCGCTAAATCCATCATGGAAAAAGCCGGCGTGCCCCTGGTGCCCGGTTACCACGGCGAAGACCAATCGCCCGCACTGATCAAACAACACGCCGACGCCATGGGCTACCCGGTGCTGCTCAAAGCCGCCGCCGGTGGCGGTGGTAAGGGCATGCGCCAGGTGTGGAACGACAAAGAATTCAACGCCGCGCTCGATGCCGCCAAGCGCGAGGCCATGAATGCCTTTGGCGACGACACCATGCTGGTGGAAAAATATTTAACCCAGCCGCGCCACGTAGAAATTCAAGTGTTCTGCGACAACCACGGCAATGGCGTCTACCTGTTTGAGCGCGATTGCAGCGTGCAACGGCGCCACCAGAAAGTGGTAGAAGAAGCCCCAGCACCGGGCATGGAGCCGGCGCTGCGCGCGGCCATGGGCGACGCAGCACTCAAGGCCGCCCAAGCCATTAACTACGCCGGCGCCGGTACCGTGGAATTTTTGCTGGATATCGACGGTTCCTTTTACTTCATGGAAATGAACACCCGCTTGCAGGTGGAACACCCAGTAACCGAGATGATCACCCACCAGGATTTGGTGGAGTGGCAATTGCGCGTGGCGGCCGACGAGCCCTTGCCACTGTCACAGGATCAACTGCGCATAGATGGCCACAGCTTTGAGGCGCGCATCTACGCCGAAGACCCCGACAACGACTTCCTACCCGTCACCGGCACGCTCAGTTACTTGGATGCGCCCGAAGAGGGCGAATTTGTACGCGTGGAAACCGGCGTGCGCCAGGGCGATGACGTCAGCGTGTATTACGACCCGATGATCGCCAAACTGGTTGTCTGGGGTCGCGACCGCGACAGCGCATTGAGACGCCTACAAAAAGCGCTGAGCGAGTACCGCATCGGCGGCATGACCACTAACCTGGGTTTTTTGTACAATTTGGTGAGCACCGAGCCCTTCCGCGCGGCAGATCTGGATACCGGCTTCATAGAAAAACACCAATCCTTGATCTTCAAAAAAGACGCCGGCCACCTCGACCGCTACCTGCCGCTGGCTGCACTCTATTTGGCACTTAAACAAGCCCAAGATGCACAGGCTCTGGCACCGGCCAGCGACCAACACTCGCCCTGGAACGCCGCCGACCACTGGCGCTGCGACGGCAGCCGCAAACACACCTTCGCTATCAACGTACACGGTCAAATTCATACTCTGCGAGTAGAGCAGCTGGGCGATGGCGGTGCGCGCCGCTACAAGGTCACTCACGACGGCCACACCACCACGTTGCAAGGCACCTTGGCGGGCAACCACATGATTGCCGACATGGACGGCCACCGGCAAAAGCTGCAGGTGAATGAAGACAACAACCACATCAGCCTGTATTGCTACAATCATGTGCTGGATTTCAGCCGCGTCTTGCCCGACACGGGCGATGCGGCCGAACAGGACCAGGCCGGTGGCTTAACCGCGCCCATGAATGGCACCCTGGTGGCCCAGCTAGTGGACGTTGGCATTGCCGTAGAAGCCGGCACGCCGCTACTAGTAATGGAGGCCATGAAAATGGAGCACACCATCAAGGCACCGTGCGATGGCACCGTCAAACAATTTTATTTTGCCGACGGCGAACTGGTAGACGGCGGCGCGCTGCTGGTGGATTTTGAGGCCAGCTAACCCGAGAGAACCTATGAACGATTTCGTAAAAATTGTCGAAGTGGGCCCGCGCGACGGCCTGCAAAACGAAGCGCAACCCATCGATGCCGCCCACAAAATTGCGCTGGTCAATGCGCTGTCTGAAGCCGGTTTGCAGGTTATCGAGGCCGGCAGTTTTGTGAACCCGAAATGGGTACCGCAAATGGCCGGCAGCGAAGCGGTGTTTGAAGGCATCGTGCGCAAGCCCGGCGTCAGCTACGCCGCACTCACGCCCAACCTGAAAGGCTACGAGCGCGCCATCGGCGTGGGCGCCAGCGAGGTGGCGATTTTTGCCGCCGCCTCCGAGGCCTTCAGCCAGAAAAACATCAACTGCTCCATCAGCGAAAGCATCGAGCGCTTTGCCCCGATTATGGACGCCGCCCGCGCCGCCGAGATTCCCGTGCGCGGTTACGTTTCCTGTGTGGCGGGCTGCCCCTACGAAGGCGACATAGCGCCGGCGAAAGTGGCCGAAGTGGCAAAGCAATTGTACGACGCAGGCTGTTATGAGATTTCGCTCGGCGACACCATCGGCACCGGCACGCCAGCCAGCATTGAGGCGGTTATCAACGCCTGCGCCGCCGTGGTACCCATCGAAAAACTCGCCCTGCACGCCCACGACACCTACGGCCAAGCGCTGGCCAATATCTACCGCGCCATCCAATTGGGCGTGCGCGTATTCGACAGCTCGGTGGCAGGCCTGGGCGGCTGCCCCTACGCCAAGGGCGCCTCCGGCAATATAGCCACCGAAGACTTGGTGTATATGCTCAATGGCTTGGGGCTAGAACACGGCGTGGATTTACACAAACTTGCGCAGGCAGGCCGCGATATTTGCGCAGTACTGGGGCGGGATTCGCAATCGAAAGTAGCGCGGGCGCTCGCGGCTAAGTGCCAATAGAGTAAACCAATCGCTATTCACGAGCGGAGGTATGTTTCAATGCCTCTCGCTCGCTTTTCTTCAAACCCTTCACGATTAAGTCATACGAGTTATGCACCTGGGCACGCACAAAATCCCAATCTAGCGAACCATCCAACACCAGGGTATTCCAGTGCTTTTTATTCATATGGTAGCCGGGCAGTACCGCGGGAAACTGATCCCGCAGAAACTCGGCCTCTACCGGATCGCACTTCACATTCAAGCGCATAGGATCGTCTTGCCACGCCAACAGCGCAAACATCTTGCCGCACACCCGGTAGACCAGCACATCCGGGCCAAAGGGTGTGTCTTCAGTGGCGGCTACTTGATCGAGAAGTAGCGTTTGCAGTTGTTGGAGGTTGGGTTGATGAGTCATTAATATCCTAAAAATTTCCGTAAAAAATATTTAGAAAGGATTATGCACTATTACTTTTATCTAACTGACAGTGTTTCGTCCAGGATGTTTATTACCCACACTATTGGAAACTGGATCGGCGCACAAGTAGATAACAAACGATCAATCCAATAGATAGCATAAATAAATTTGCAATACTGTTTTCTGGGCCACCGCCACCGCCATTCAGCCAACTCTCTCCAGTGGGAATAAGACGAGCAACTAAGGCCTTAGCATCGACAGCTACACCGGTAATGGGAATTTCAAAACCACAACCAATAAACCAGTTCCAGCCCGCATGCCACCCCATAGCCGACCAGACATTACGCGTATAGAGCACCAACATACAGGCAAATAGAGAAAACAGAAAGGAGCCCAGCGCCACATACCACGCGGCGTCTGGTTCAAAATGAAGCAATGTAAAGAGTGCGGAGGAAAGCAATATCCCCAGCACAAGATTCGACTTACGCGTGATTGTAGATAGCAACCACCCCCTAAAGAGCAACTCTTCTGCACTCGATTGAACGCCAAATGCCAAAAGAAACAAGGCAATGACGCCAAGGTCCATCGCAGAGACCCAGGCCGGAAAGAAGGTCTCTACCTGATACCCACCGAGCAACCCTATCGTCAGCACCAGCAACCCACCCATGCTTATACCCAACAGCATATAGCGCGGAAAGGTGTAGGCAAAACTATGCCACATCAAACCAACAGTAGACAGCGGGCGTTTTTCAACCCTTGACGTCCATAGGCATACCACGAGCGCCATTACACTAAATGGAAATAACAAAAACAAGAGCAGGCCCATGGCACCGGAGAAATCGCCGTCAGGCGAAATATAGCCTAGCTTCGTGAATAACAAGTCAAATGGTAGTATTGACGCCATGATAAATACAATACCAAGCACAGGCGCCAGCGCAACCCAGGGAATCCAGCCCTGTGCTGCGGCTGGGGAATACAACTCCGTTTTTTGCATTATTATCTTCCTTTGAGTTGGCACGCTTGAAGGCCAAACGATGCAACATTGCGCCTTCGTGCTTGTGAGTAGTGATACACCTGCAGTGAGAGTACCATAGCGCTCACGTAATTTTATGCCATCGCTCGTACATTACCGTCGCTTTAACCCACACGACTTAATCAAATGCATGAATGTTTTAAATAATGCCAACACAAAAGATTAGATTTGCTTGAGAAATAGGAGTTAACCAACCCAATCTAAGCTGAATTTATGCTGACCAATTGTTTACTACATTAATCAACACTGCCTACCGCTTTTCAAACATCCACTTATTGACTTTCAAATACGCCACCGCCAATGCATCACTCTCAATAAAGCCAAAAATCTTGAACAGCTAACTTCAAGATGTCGTACACAACTTTTTACATTCACTGCGATATCAAAGACCTAAACCTTCAGCCAATGACGCAGTGTCTGACTTAGATATTTGCGCTACGACTGGCCTCCTGACAACCCTTTGTTTTTGATCTCCAACGGCCCCTTTACTGCGATACATAGCAGCCAGCATCAGCAAGGCGCTTGGATTTGATGGGCCTTTGTTCGCTGATCGCCAGAAGGACGTAGTAATTATTGATTTAAAAGTGCCTCTAACCAACGAACAAGCGACGAAGTAGCTCGGGTATCAAAATTTTGTTTATTGGGTATGTAGTAGCACAAATCGGACTTTATTGGCGCCCTCTCCAACGTCTGTAACTGTTGGGTTTTCAAGAGACTTTGGACTAGCGTTGTCGAACAAAACACCAACCCATTGCCCGCCAGGGCCTGCTGTATACCGAATATCTCTTGATCATAGCTCTTCACTAAATATCGTGAACTGTCTAGCCCATGGCTCGAAAACCACTCGGGCAAGGGTGGCGCTGGCAGGGATTTGTTTTTCCATGCTGTGGAATAAACCGTTACCTGGGCCGAATCGGCAGAGCGCGCTGCGGCCCCAGGGGTACCAAATAGATTGAATGACTCGGTCTTTATTAGCTCATCCGGATCGATGTGCCTAGCATCGCCCAAACGAATTGGCAGAATGTAGGCTTGGCTGTCTACCGACTCGCCTGTCAGTATCTCTACGTCAATATCCGGATACGCTTGGAAAAAGTCCTGCAAGGAGGGGATTAACACCATCGCGGCCAGCGATGAGGTTGTGCTAATCCGCACGGTACGGCCTGCCTTGGCAACGTCGTCTAGGGCATTTTCGATACACCGAAACCCTTCCGAGGTAGCAGCGGCAAGCCGGCGGCCAGTTTCGGTGAGCACAATGCGCCGCCCCTGCCGGTGAAATAGGTCTACATTTAACCGGCTTTCTAGCTTGCTAATGTGGTGAGAAATGGCAGTTGGCGTCAACGACAACTCCTCTGCCGCCAACTTAAAGCTCCCCCTCCGTGCGGCAGACTCAAAGGCCTTAAGGGCTTGTAGCGAAACCTGCAAGAGATGTCTCCAGTGGTTGATAGTAGGCTCAATATAGATGAGTCCAACTCATCTGATAATGTATTTTGTTCGTTTTTATTCTGTTAGGAAACCTTTCACACTGACCAGGTCAATGACTAACCAGGAGAAAGAGCATGACTACATTACTGCATGTGGATGCGAGCGTAAGAGCGGCCAGCAATCCAAACCCCAATCACAATTCCATATCGAAGACTATCGCCCGTAAATTGGTGGCAACATGGAAAAAACACCGACCGCACGATGACTATATCTATCGTGACGTAGGCACCAACCCTCCGCGCTTTATCACACAAGACTGGATTGGCGCAGTATTTACGGCCGAATCCGAGCGTAGTCAGGCCCAAAAATCCTGCTTATCGCTGTCAGATGAGCTGATAGCCGAAGTCACAGCAGCGGACACCATTATCATTTCGTCGCCAATGTACAACTACGGCATGCCCGCCCAGCTAAAAGCCTGGATTGATCAAATAGTACGAATCAACAAAACCTTTGACTTCGATCTAGCCAGAGGTGAGTTCCCTCTACAACCCACACTAACGGGGAAGACCCTCGTTCTGATCACATCCTGCGGTGAATACGGCTTTGAAAAAGGCGGCATCAGAGAGCATGCGGGGCATCTTATTCCCCACCTACGAACCGTAAGTAAATACCTGGGTGCGGAAATAATTCACGAAATAGCTGTGGAATATCAAGAATTTGGCGATGACCGGCATCGGCGTTCTGTCGCGAGCGCACTGGACAAGGCCGAGCAATTAGCGAGCAAGCTAAGCGCCAACGCAATGAGCGCAAGTTCGGCGCAAACGCCTATCACTGCATAGCCAGCCAAATGGGCTTCTAGAGAACTAGAAATACCACGGGAAAAATAGCCCCAGAAAACTCGAAAGTCTGGGGCGAACTATTTCGCTAAAGAATGGGGGAGCAACCTTTGACTTAACGTCAGGATGCCTAGCTAACACTGCCTAAGGATTGTAAGCAAGGGGTATCTATCGTAATTTTCCTTTATACTTTCTCTATACTGGGCCTCCTTAAGAAACGGGATTAACCGTTCATTAAAGTGGTCGCAGGTCAGTTCGTCCGGCGCAACGCATTGTTAATCAGCCTCTCTTTGCTACACGCCAGCAACGGGAAAATTGCAATTTCCAGAGACATTATCAAGATTAAGCGGGTTATAGGGTAAGATACCAACCTGCATTAGAGCGAACGCATAGGCGCAACAGGGGTTATGCATCTTACCTAGATCCTTACCCGAATGATCTTCCTTCTCGTACAAAGCGGTAAATTCAACCGCGATACCAACATGCTCGTAACCAATTCCGCTCGCAAAAAGACGGGGCGCCATAACCAAGAGCAGCAGCAAGATTCTTGACAAGTTTTTCACATTCCTTCCGTGTCCAACGCCTCGTTAAGAGTCAAATAATGGTTGGCTTAAACAATCGGCGCAGGAGCAAAGGCCAACTGTGATTTACCCTACTTTAACGACATGTCATATGCAAAAACCCATAGGCTAGACTAAAACATTGTGTTTTCGTTTTTAGCATTTTCTGGAACTGGCTGCCCTACGCCCCAATGCTCTATAATCATGCCATTTTTCATTCGAAAAATATGAATAAGAACAGCTCCAAGAGAATCTGGCGTGCGCTTTACATGAAGGTGTAACCAAACGAGATCACCTTCAGAAGCGCCTCGTTTAATAGACATCGAAAGCTTCGGGTATTCTTTATATCGACTTAAGAATAGGCTGAACAATCCTTCTCGGCCACCGCTTATATGAGGTGAATGCTCAACAAAGTTATCGGAATAGCACTCAGTTCTTAAAATATTTATTCTTTGCAAGGGCTCAAGATCATTTCTACTTTCTAATACTTCCATACAGTATATGGCTTTGTTTAGGTTAGATTCCTCTAAAGCAGTTCTTTTGACTTCATCAGCATTAATTTCAGTAGTTAGAAAAAGCGCTAAGGGTATTAAAATTAAGAGCCTAATTTTAGAGTTCATATATTCCCTTTAAATTACAAAAAGTTAAATTTGACGTCGCGTTCACCCGCACCCAAAGCGGAGCGGATTTTGTGTTGAAATGAAGAGAAGCAGAGAACACATAAGGCGCAGAACTTTGGGTGTCGGCATGCAGCGCTTTGTTAGGTCTTCAGCTTTTTAGGGATTCAAACTCAGACTGTATATAATAATAGGTATTTTTCATAAATACCCATCATTACGTCATCATATTTTTCCTCATGTTCGGAATTGTAATTTTCCTCTTCGTCGTCAGTAAAAGGGTACATTAAAATAGCTTTTGATATTTCTATATCAGCCAAACGAAGTAATAACTGTGCGTCAGCCTCATCAATTGCCAAGTATTCAGAACTATCTAAGTCAACATTTTTAAATACATGAGACAAAGCTTCGTACCCTTGATTAAACACAATGTCACCTAGCTCTTTGATTAGCTCGTTTGGCAGATAAACACTTCTTTTAGACATACTTAAATCGCCTCAGCTTCTCTGAAAGCACCGGGATACTCCTCAATAATTCGACCGGTTCCCTTCTCTATTTTCACTTTAGCGGGCTTGAGTTTGCCCGCCAAAACTCTCAACTTTTCAGAAAACTCAGCCAGCGACATTTTACGTGAGACATTCAAAAGCGGATGAGTGAAGTCTTTAACATTAAAAACCAAGCCTTCAGGCAAACTTTCTCCCCTTGGTAACACCCATCTCTAATTCATGTTCGGGATCGTAGATTATCGATACGTCCTTTGTTCTTGGGCCACTGGCACGTAATATTTTTGAATCGGATGAATTACCGCCACCACGATATATGCCGCCCACTCCTGCATAAAACTTCCATAGATCATTAGGCTCTAAAATCGTGTATTACTATCCTCTAATTTTCTCTTCATATTTCCTCCATTTGTGAAGAACTTTCAACTCGGCGCCCTAACGAGGCTGTAGAAAAACAGTTTTAAAATTCACTTATCCACAGCTCCTTTGAATTAATTTTACCGATCATAAAACAAACAGGTACGCTTTACCTAATCTTTTCTTATGCGTACTTTTTACATAGGAAACAAGTTTTCTGTGGATAACCCGCCCTACCAACCTATCGAGCTGTGTTTCATGAGCTTTTCGGTGTTATGCACCATACTGAACAAGCGCCATTGGCCTTGAACCTTCTCTTTTCCGCACAACGAGAACCGATTTAACCCCTTTTTTGTACCGATATTCCCAAACACAGGCTCGACTACGGACATGCGATGGCCATAAACTCGTTTGCCAAATTGACTATCCACCCGCTTTTGCATCCAGTAGGTTGCGGATCTGTGCGCATTTACAGTAAACGACACCTGCCGACCATGACCTTCGCGTGTGTCCGCCTTCGATGGATTTCGCATGCATTCATATTTACGTGGACAATGGCGACAGTCGGTTAATCTACCTTCGAAGCCAAGCTTGAGCTTTCCACTACGATCTTCATGTTCGTGATGCAGCCACATAGCCTTACCCATAGGACAAACACA
>NZ_JBTUOC010000032.1:0-125079 GCF_058345725.1 Simiduia sp.
AACAAGTTATTCAGTGCGGCATCGGCCGCCACCGTGGCATCCACCACCGATTGAAACACCAGCAGGCGCGGAAATCGCGGGGCTAAGTGATCGCCCTTTAGGCGCCGCAGCCGCTGTTGCAGCGTGGCGGTGAGCTCGTAAATTTGCTGGCCTGCGTGCACCGGAAAGGAGTTGTATTTGAAGGGGTCGTACTCGGGCAAAATATCCACCCAGGCTAAATTAGACAGCCCCGGCAAGTGCCCCAGCAGCCGCTGCAGCTGCGCAAAGGCGGCCAGTTTAGATACCCTCAGCGCCGGCGAAATCAACACGATACCCGCAGGCATGGTCAGCCCCTCGTCGGCCAGTGCCTGTAGGGTGTAATCCACCGCCAGCGCGGCGCCATTGGAGTAGCCCACCAGCAATAACGGCACTTGGTGTTTGTGCGCTTCGGCCACCGCCATGGCCACCACCCTGCGCTGCTGTTCCCAGCGCGCATTCAGTAATTGGCCCGGCATGAGTCCGTGCCCGGGCAGGCGGGGTGCGAAAATTTGGCCTCCTTGATTGGCCAAGTCCTGGGCCAGGGTGCGCATGCTGTAGGGCGAATCCGACAGGCCGTGAATCAATACCGCGCTAAAACGCAGGGGCCCCACGGGTGCTAATTGAAAAGACCGGTTCCAGTTTTGCGGCAGCCGATTGGGGTTGGCGGCGCCCACCGGACTAAACCGATGCCAGGGTGCGCTGGGTCCGGCATTCTGTTCCGCGCGCTTGGCCAGCAGCCGGTCCAGGCTGGCAAACTGCTGCTGTTCGTGCGCAACATAGTCGGCCCATTGAGCCTGCTCAAGCGTCGGCAGTTCTGCCAGTCCCGGGTGATACTGGCTGCCCTGGTGCCAAAACGACAGTGCCGGCCGCGTTTGCGACCACAGGTACACCATGGCCAAGGCGCCCACCAACAATCCCAGCAGCGCCCAACCCAACGGCGCCGCTACCCGACGCGGTAATTGCCCTAGCGACACAATAAATACCCTGCCATCCTTAAAGTGACGCATAGAGTAGTCAAACTAGGCGCGCATGGCTATAATGGCGCCCCCGCAAAAGAGCCAAAGCTTGTATTGCGCGTGCCAAATCTTGAATTTTGTGAAGCACCTACCAAGGTTGCCAGTGCAAAATTGATGTTTTGGGCCTTTAGCTCAGTTGGTTAGAGCATCCGACTCATAATCAATAGGTCAGGGGCAAAAAAGTTTAAATGGGCCTGTAGCTCAGTTGGTTAGAGCACACGACTCATAATCGTTAGGTCCTCGGTTCAAGTCCGAGCAGGCCCACCATTTAAACCTTTAAAATCAGTAAATTAGCAATTTTCCCCAGTTTCTTCTGGGGTTCAAAAAGACGTAACCCCAACCGATCCCCACCTCACCTCGCCCACTAAAGCGCCGAACGCTGATTTTTCCGGGGTTACACTGGGGTTACACTAGAACTACACGCGTTCGACAGCCGCCCGAAGAAAATCACTTATCAGCAAATCAATTCGCACTAGCGACCACCCAAGTTTAGCGCTATACTTAGGCCTAAATTATAGGCCATCTATATTTGTGTATTAATTGGAGGAAAGGCTTATGTTGCAGAAAGTAATGTGTGGCTACACCACACCTATCAGCAAGTTCAAATCCAACCCAAGCGCGGCAATGACTGAGGCTCAAGGGGATGCGATTGCTGTTTCATCAAACAATGAAATTCAATTTTATGCGGTTCCTGCAGCGCTATTTGAAGAGATGACCGCCTTCTGTGAATTTGCGCAACGCGGAACTACAGAACAAAAAAACATCCCAGCCAAGTTTACTAGTGAAGGGTTAGATATAGATAAAGTCGCCAATAGTATGGCGGCAAAGCTCAAAAATGGAACCTCTGGAGACTTCGAAGAATGGCCGTAAAAAATGTGAATCTTGGCCCCAAGAAAGGAATGACCAAGCCCTTGATAGTTTGTGAGCATGAGAAGGAAGAAAAAAAGCCTGCGCCTGGCGCCCACTTCAATGCAGGGGATGCCGAATTAAAGAAAGTTGCTGATACAATGGCTACATCTGTGACCAACAATAAAAGGAGTTAGTCAGTGGCAGATGCCAGAATATTCACTCACAAAGATTTAAAAGATTCTCTTGGCGAGCACAAAACAAAATCTTTGGTTGATGATTTTAGGGCCTATAAAGAAGGAAAGGGGCTGCCGGTTACTTTTGGCCGAGATGTTCCTTACAACTTTACCCACAATCGTTCTTACCTCGAACTGCAACATCTGCATTTTAATGCAAGTGGCTTTCCGTTGAAACTGGTACAGTTCAGAAGGACAAGTGGTTATGTACTCGTTTATTGCCCCGGCTTCTTTAATAAAAACACTTATCTACTTATTGCAATCATAAAGCATTGGGATCATAAAAAGCCGAATGATATTGCCGGTACAGATAGAGATACAAACCTCATGTCTGGGCTAGAGAATATTGCAGAAGGATTCCGCGAGAGATTCTAGTAGCGAGCCAAATCATGGAAAGAATAGAGGCAATTGAACTACCCGAAATACCGCAACCGCTCATCAATCAAGCCAATAAGCTATACGCTGAACTGAATTCACCTGGCAGTAATCTTATTGAAAAACTTGAACGGGTGTACCGGTATCTGGACGATTTCAATAATTATGTTTCAACATTCGCCACCTGCCAAAAGGGATGTAGTTATTGCTGTCACTACGATGTGCAAATCACTTCGTTCGAGGCTGAATACATATATATAAAAACTGGCCTCCCACACAACCTAGATGCTCCACATACATTCAATCACGAAAAACCGTGTCCATTTCTCGCGCCGGTTGGCCAATGCGGCATCTATCCAATTAGGCCCATAGTCTGCCGAACCTTCCATGCGGTCGGAGATCCAGAAAATTGCGCTGACGGTAAGGACCAACTCCAATATGGCAGTCCTCAATCAAACTTTGGCAACCCAATTTATAAGAATTTGGTAACCTGGGTGCATTTTCAAACGGTTCACGGTGGAGGCCACTGTAAGGACATCAGAGACTTCTTTCCCTACAGGTGAAAAATGTATAGACCTCACTTTCTGGTAACCCAATCCGAGTATGACGCAGCCACTCCAGCAGAAATATCCCGTTACAACTATGTTGTGGTGCCGGATGAGCCAATACCCTTGCCTAACCTTATCTGCTGTACAATAAAATCTGAGCGGGAAAGTGCCGAAAACCGCACCAAATCCCGCCCACTCAATGAAAGAAAATGACGAAAACCGCATGATTGCGGTTTCAGTCTTCAAAAATGCGGGATAGGTCCTCCAGTTCCAGGGGTAACGTGCCGGAATCCGCACTGTTTCGGTTTTCGGCTTGTTTCACCGCTTGCCCGCGTTTTACTACCTGCTTGAGTTTGTATTGCTCCAGGCCCTCCTCCAGGGCCTGACTCTGGATTGTCTGCTGAGGGCTGCGCAAGGCAGTCCTCAGCGTGTCTAGGATCGTTCCTGTAGGCTCCATCAGTCGGCCTCCTGGCTGCTTCGTCCTAGCAAGTAGATTTCCTCTGCCATAAGGGCGTAAGGGATCTCTCCGATACCCTCCGCGACGACGCGAACCGCGTAGACCGAGCCACCTTTCTTACCTGGTGTCCACTCTCCACCATCTTCGGTGACAACAGACATACGCACATCTTTCGCGGCTTGTTTCAACTCGTCTCCTGCATTGAGGGAACCGTTATATATTGTGACCTGCAACTGGCAACCTAGGCCATTCTGCAACTCGGCCACTCGCTTACGGATGTATTCAACACTGCTCATAGTACTTCTCCTGATTAATTACATTTTTGGACTGCGTGAAGGGCTGGAATTCGAGCTGTCCGGCGTGTTGGGTGTGCCGGTATTTTTCTCGAATTTGTTCTGAAATTTCTGGTCTGTTTGGAAACGGTTTTTTGTTGCTTCCGCTACTGATTTTTGATCCCCAGCCAACCCTTGGGCAGGCGCTTGACTGTATTTCGCCAGCTCTTCCTTCGTAGGTTTATAGCCCTCGACCTGAATCCCCATCGTCTGCCCTTGAATCCATACGGCGCGGCGATATTCGTCAGATCCGAACGCGTGAACTGTCTTCCACTCTCCGTTCTGCACTTTCTGCTGAGCCAGCTCCAACTCAGCCGCTAAAGCCCAGGAATTTGTGGTTTGGCTATGAATGGCTTTTCCGTTATCACGGAAGGCCTCTGCCCCCTCATTTTTGCCTTTCGTCCAGCGGTAGACCCCTTGGGTATCAGCCTGAAACATACTGATCACAGCCCCTTTAGCTGGGTCGATATGCGCTGGCTTCCAGCGTTCTTCCTCCGTTTGCTCTTGAGCCTGTTTCTGCAGTTTCTGAATGTCTTCCTGGAAACGTTTCTCCAAACGCATGATTGCCTGCTTTTCTGCTTCCTCAGCAGTCTCTTGGGAGGCAGCGAGACCGCCAAACTGGGCGACTATTTTTTGAGGTGCCTGAGCGTCGTTGTTTTCGGTGGTTTGTTGATGGTTTTGCATGCGTGAAATCCTCGCAGTTTGAATTGAAATAACATTGTTGTGGGCTTTAATTGCGTCGTTTAGCTGCCAACGAGAGGCCCGCTCGTGGTAGCCCATCCTGGCCAGCTGAGTGTTCAGCGGGCCAACGTGGATTTGAGGAATTTTGTCGGTAAGCCCCTGTTCTTTTAGGGATAGGTGGGAGATTCGTTCATCGAGACCTGCGGCCTCCAATTCGGAGTTCACGATGGAACTCCATTTTTCCCTGATCGCATCTATTTGTTGCCGCCCTGTCGGTAATCCGTTTTTCCGCAACTTGGTATCGCTCCATTCGAGGAACGTTTTCTGTTTTCCAAGTTCTCTGGATTCCAGCATCGGGCGAGTAGTCATCAGTAGATGCGCGTGTAAATTGCGGTTGTCTCCACCTCGACCTGGTGCATGTACGCAAACATCAATGGCGACATGGTATTGATCAATCAACGCCTGAGAAAATCGCTCAATAATTCTCTGGTGCGCGTCCCGCCTTAGTTCGTGCGGTAGTGCCAAAATCCATTCTCTGGCCACCCTGGAATCTGAACGCCTCTCAGACATTTCGGCCAGATTCCATAGCGCCGATCTAGACAAACCAGCGCTATTGAAAATGTGCTTATCCAGTACGCCTTTTTTTCGCTCAAAGTCATGCACGATTCCAGTCCGTTCATCCATGATTTTTTCCGCTGCGCGATAACTCGCCGCAGCCGTTGCGCTTCGCCCTTTTGAACGAGCAATGAGCGACGTTTGGCAATAAAAAATGGCCATAAAAAGAACCTCGGTTTTTTCTTTTTCGCGCAGCGAAAAACGCATGACTCACTTGTGAGTCGTATATGCGCCCTTCATATGCCAGGGGGGCTTTGTCCGTACCAAGATTAAACACCGTGTAATACTCGCTGCCGCTCGCCCAACGCGCCGTTAAATGGCACGTATAACATATTGATTTATAAGGAGTTTTTACTTGTTTTGGAACTTAGCACAGCCTAAGCTGTGCAGGTAGTAATTTCTTAAATTAAGTGGAGGTTGCGTATGACGCTGAAACCCAGACAGAGACGATGGCTTGAAGAGGACGCTAAGAACAATTCGGCCTCAGCTCAGATTTTAAAATCTATCCAGCAAGAAGAAGCCAAAGCCGTCGATTTAATGCGGCAGGCGAGTGAGCAGACCAAAAAGGATATGAATCGGCAGAAAATTTTAATTGGCGTGGCAATGCTCGCAGAATGCGATCAAAGCCCAGCTTTTAGAGAGCGCCTGGAGAAAGTTCTAGCCAAGCATTTAACCGCAACTAGAGATAAAGAGCTGATGGCCAAATTCGGCTGGGAGTTAGGAAATGAAAAAATTGAAAACAATACTGCTGCCACTTCTCCCACTGCTATTTCTGAGTAGTGCAGCTTTTGCGACAACATCCATCACGGACGTAAATCCCAGTGATAAAAGCATCGAATATATGCGTTACATATTCGGTGATACGGTGGGAATTATTATTGGTGAAACCGGACCGTCGAGCCCTGATTCAATTCTCGGAGCTATGAGCCTAATTCTCAACGTTGGGATGTTGGTTTTTACTGGTCTTATTGTTGGATATATATTTATAACGGGGTTACTTAATTCTGCCCATGAGGGAATACCTCTAGGGAAACTATATAGCTCCATGTGGGTTCCAATCCGAGTTGTGCTGGCGATGGCTTTTGTCATGCCATTTGCAGGTGGATATTCAGTAATGCAGATTGGTGTTTTATGGCTAGCTGGGCATGGGGTAGGATTAGCTAATACGACCTGGAATGCAGCACTTGACCACATGAGTGCAACAGGAACTTTGTACCCTGCACAAATCAATGCAGATTTTGAAGGTACAGCTATGAACGTGCTCAATTCACGAGTTTGTATGCACGGCATAAATACCGCGGACAGACACGTTAATATCGTGGACGAGCCAATAGAAATAGTCGAAGGGGTTTCAGCCACAGATCTACGCACACCAGGTGCGACATCTTCAATCGAAATAGCGCCTCAACACATTGTAATGCAACGGTATGACAGCTATTACAATTTGGTGAGTGCGGCAGGTGCGTATACAGCAGCCTTTATTACCAATTTTGCGGCTGGGGCGCCTCGTTATTATGGCTCGAATCCATGTGGATCTATAAAGTTGGAATTTGCTGAAATTGATGAGGGAACTTCAATAGAGCCAGCAATCATAAACTTTCAAACCAAAATGGTGAGCATTTACGCAGACCTTGATGCCAATCTTGACCCCTTGGCTCGTCAAATTGTACTGAAAGCTGTAGATGATTCCGCGCCAGATCCAGACCCTCTTGCATACAATGACGCCGTAAGAAAATTCCAATTTGACTATGAAAAAACTGTCAACGAGGCGATGTCTGAAATTGCCACTCTGAGAATAAATAAATGGGCAGGGGGTAATCCAGAGACCGCTGGAATGAAAGTCGGCGCACGTGATGCTGGCTGGATCTCGGTGGGGGCGTGGTATTGGGATTTTCAACGTATAAACGCCGAAACTCAAAAAATGACAGATGTAAAAGCGGAGTTAACGGGGCCCACATCTGATGCCATAGAGCATGATGATTACTCAATGTTTCGCGATGCCTTCGGCAACTATCGACAGAACATGTTGGTCACTAATAGCAGCGGAGCAACCGTCAACGCAATGGAACGCTCCAGTTATGCTGAAAATAGCGATAGCTTGAGCTTTGTTATGAATCGAACGGAAAGCGTTCTGAATTTTGCGCTTAGTGAGCCAGATCCTATTCACGGAATGGCGAACGTAGGCCATATGATAATTGGAACGTTTGAGATTGCTTTGGCGGGAGCCTTCTTAACAGATTTAGCGGCCTGTGTTGCCGATGACACCAGCGAGGCTGTTGGGGGCCTTATCGGTGGAGCAGCTCGGCCAGTGACCAGCACGCTGTGCCGAATGACAAATAAGACACTCTGGGCGCTCGTTGGTGCTGGAATGCTACTAATTCCTATCGCGCTCATGCTCGCGTTTTACATTCCTGCAACGCCAATGATTCTATGGATAATGGGCGTTGCAGGTTGGTTTGTGCTACTCATTGAGGCTGTTATTGCAGCGCCGGTATGGGCTGCCAGCCACGTGTTTCCTGAGGGGAATGGATTTGTTGGGGAGAGGGCAAAAGCAGGATACATGGTGGCACTATCTCTATTTTTGCGCCCGACTTTAGCCATCTTTGGATTCATGGCGAGTATGCTCCTGGTAATTGTAATGGCCAAAGTCTTGATGTTAATTTTTATACCGGCAATGAGTGGAATGCTTGGCGATTCATTGAGTGGTGTTGTAACAGCTTTCGCTATGCTCGCCATTTTTACAATGGTATTAATTCAAATTGCTCACCGTAGCTTTGGCTTAATTCATGAAATTCCAGATAAAGTGCTTCGCTACATTGGCGGCGGGCAGGAGAACTTGGGCGAGGCATCTCAGGAGCAACAAAGCCGATCTATTTTTGTTGGTGGTGCCGCAAAAGTAGTAAGTGGTGGTGGACGTGCAGCAAGGGGGAGAACGTCAGAAGCCACTGAAAGTATGGCCGGCTCTGCTGGAAAGGGGATAAAGGGCGCAGCGGGCGCGGCGAAAACAGGAATGTCGAAACTCAGTAAAATGTTGAGTCCGAAATAATTACCATACCCAAGTAAGCCAGCCAATAACCGTTAAGCGATTTGAAAACTCAGCAATAGGTTCCAGTAGCCATACTGGAACCGCGCTATTTATCCAGTACGCTAGCACGCCGACTGAAAAAAGTGCTGGATAGCCCATAATCCCAACGATCCCCTGTATTAGAAAAATACCTACCGACATGTTCCAGGGCAAATAAATATTTGTCCAGCGGTGCACCTGCCGCCGCAATGGAGGCACCAAACAGGCAATCAGGATAAATAGGCAAAGCGCCCAAAGAGCACCGCAACTAACCCCAAGAGCTAGGGATTCCCAAATCTGGCTGCCCCAGTCATCGGTAGTCAAGCGAGCCCATTTCAGGGCCTCGCTCTGATCCATCAATAAATCACTCATGATTACTTCCTATCAATAAGCGCCGCAGCTGCATTTGCTCGGGCATCATGCCCACGCAAAACCCGTACAGTTACCCATGCTACAGTTCCCAAATAGAAAACTGTGGCCCCAGTTAAAACATCATCTGCGATCGTTCCTGACATAAATTTAACAACCGCTAAGACAATCGCCATAGCAACCGCTACGCCAGCGCAATGAATTAGAATTGCAATAAACTGACCCTTTGTCATTGTAAAGTCACCTCTTCCGTTAATTGTTTAATAACCCAGAGATAGTGCTCAGCCTGGACATATTCAGCAACAGTTAACTGTACATTTCCGCAAAAGCCAGCTGAACGAACGCTTAACACGCCCCCTTCTTGACGGCTATTCTCTCCATGCTGCAAATCAGCATTATGCAATGGCGCGGAGAAAGAAGCCTGGCGCCCATAAATTCGGATTAAACCATGATCAGCATCAAAGATGATTTGCTCGTCATCCAGATTGCAACGCTTGACTGAATAAACGGCCATGTCTTAGACCTCCTTACTACTGGAAAACTGGCGGCGGGCAATTATCCCCCAACTCTTGATTACAAAGAATCCGTCTTGTGGTGATCGCTCGATCACAACCTTGTAGTCGCGCTGTAGGCACTTAAAACGCGCTTCAAGCTCTTGCTCTGTCAATCCGACACCGGACGCCAAGTTCGCCAACGTAGGGCGCTCAATGCGCTCTAGAGCCACAATGATGGGTAAAGCTCGGGCGAAGTGTCGAGAATGGACAACTGTTTGTGTAGTATCGGAATCAGCCATAAATCACCTCCTTTCAGGTGGTTGTGGTTAGTCTTGGCTGGGTGTGTCCGCACTCAGCCGGGGCGCTTATGTTATGTTTTTTGACTCGGAGTATTTGTCTTGATGCTTTCGGATAGCTTTTCGAGCTGGGCTAAGAGTTTTTCTTCTCTCTCCTGGGAGCGTTTTAAGCTCGATTCATATTGACTACAACGTTCACCCAATACGGCCGCCTGCGTACCAGATTCCGCTAGCTCTGCTTTGACGGACTGCGACACTTGATCCAACTCCTCGACCTTTTGCTCCAGATCTTTAACCTGGGCTTTTAAATCGTCTATTTGTTGTTCCTGCTGCTCACTCACCGCAATGGTTTCATCTAGCTTTTCCTGCATCTTTGCGCGTTCCTGGGCGAGCTTTTCGCGGTCGGCCTGAATTTCTTCATCCGCTGCAGCTCTAGCTTGCCTCCAAATTTGCTGAATCAATATTTTGGCGTCCGCCGCCAACTGCTCCGGCATCTCAGGCACTGATGATGCTTCAGCGTCCTGCCCCTCTGACTCACGCCACATATCCAAGTGCTTTTGGATGGTCGCCATCCCACCACGATCACCCAACAACTTGCGAATTTTTGGAGCGCTTGGGCGCTCACCACTCTCGACCAGCCTGCGGGCTGCAGTAGAAATATCCTCAAAAGTAACCCTGCTCATACCGTAAATTCTCACACCATTTTGATTCACCCTAATTATCTATTAGATTAGGAGAAAAGTAAAGTGTAATTACGGTAATTACATAATTACCGTAATATGTTTTTACAATATGTCGACAAATAACGCTATCGCCCAATTGTACTTGTCTTTCAATTCTTGGTATGGAGAGCTGTCAAGGGCGCAAGCGGAGGCCGCAGCTAAGCGAGTGGAGCGAGTCTGAACGGGTGAGCATGCGGCGCAGCGCACCCTTGACTGGTCGGAAGGCCACACAGCCTCACGGAGGGGCAGGCAAAGCGCAGCGGCGACCTGCTCCCGAGGATCAAACACGGCTGTTTGCGGGGATGCTTGAAGGGGCTGCGCCCCTTCCACTAAATGGTTTTTTCTTACAAACGTTTCCTTTTCATGTCTTCGGCCTGCCGCCGCACTCAGCGGCGGCTGTGCCGCTCTTAATATCCTGAATATCCTGCCAGCTTCGGGCGGGTATGCGACGCTTCGGGCGGGTATGCGACGTTACCGGGCGGGTGTGCGACGCTATCGGGCGGGTGTGCGACGGTCTTTGGCGGTTGCACCCACCTTTCGAACTCTGTCGCCATCGATGATAAGGCCAATATGCTCAAGCTGCTCAGCGTCCTCTCTCAATCGAAAGCGGGCATCTCTAAGTGCTTTTCCTGATGCCTGTCGGGCCACAGCCAGTATGACGGTATCCAGATGCCAGCCACCCGCTGGTTCATTTTTATGGCTCAAAATGTGTCTCGCTACAGCCTGACCGATACCATGCCGCAGGCGGGCAATTGGTGCCGGGTTGTAGTACAGGGCCAGATCGCGCTCAAGGAGCATTACCAGCGCTATCCCCAGGCGCACTCGCCACAAGCTCCGCTCACCACCTGTAAGTGGATCTCGGCGCATCATGGGAGACGGGATAACGTGATCTACCAGGCCACCAATAATCCGGTCGCCAGTTTTTGCCAGACCTGGTGTTTCAATTTCAATGGTTGATGCGCGAAGTTCAGAGAGGAGCTTTTGAATCTGGCTCATGCTGTATCGACTATCAGATAGAGTCTTTCGAATCCGTGCAGGGTCTACCAGCAATTCAACGCCTCCATCTGACACGTCGCGCCTTTTCTCCGCACAGTAAAGAATAGCCTCGACAACGTCAGCGTGACGCTGGCCTAACCTTCCTGCCACTCGGCAGCGACCAAAGGAGGTTTCCTGCCAGTCACCTTCCCTGTGGCGAGGCCGCTGACTTGGTTGGTACAGCATTACCCTAGCTTGAGCGATGGTGCTTGTTGGGGTGACTGCATTACCAGCGCTCTTCATCAACCTCACCAACCCTAAAAGGCGTGACCTTTTTGCTACTGCCCTCCCAATTGGTGGTCGTTGATAAATCAACGGGCACAAGTACGCCGCCATCCCGGCGCTCATACCACTTATCAGCTTGAACTGTGGCATAGTTTTGCTTGCTAACTCCGAACCGTACAAAAAAGCCTCTCCGATCATTGCCTATGGGCTGCCGATCATAAGCGCGGTCGCTAAACTTTTTGGCTTCCGTCTCTGACATTTTCGCAACAAACCCGCACCAGCGAACATTGTCTACTAGAGCTGATGCGCCCCGTGCAGCCTGTTGCTGATCCGTCTGCCCCTCTCGGGCAGAGCCCTTATTGACGTGATGCAGATAGAGAATCGAAGCCCCTGTTTCTACCGCAATATGCTCAAGCGTTGAAACAAGCCGAGACATATCACCATTGCTGTTTTCGTCAAGACAATGAACGCGGCTGAGGGTGTCTAAAACTATTAGCCTTGCGCCAGCGCCTTGCTCTATAAGCCAGTCGCAATGTGGCTTTGCCATGACGTTCAAGCCTCGCCCCATGATCGGCTCAAGCGTAAGATTTCTAGCAATTGCTTGGCGGGCTTGCTGGTTCAAATGCTGACCGATAGAGTGAATGCGACCGACTAGAGCAGGCTCAGGATCTTCTCCAGCCAAATACACCACACGTCCGGTTTGTTGAGGCCCAAGCTGTAAAAGATCACCACCGGCGACACTGCACGCAATGGACATGACTGCCTCTAAGGCCCAGAAGCTTTTTCCCGTTGCGCCTGGTGCAATCAATGCCCCGACCGTTCCAGCCAAAAAACCTGGCCAAATAAAATCAAGATGCGGCGGATCATTCTCAAACGCCGCCATAATATCAATAGCCACTAACCACCTACTCCCCTTGAGCTGCTAGCCCACCTTGCTCGGCCAGCCACTTATGCAATTCAGGCTCCGGGAATAATCGACGGCGCCCCACTTTGACAGAGGGCGGCATGGGCTCCCCTCTGCACATTCTGTTTCTAAGTCCGCCTGTAGACATGCAGAGCAAAGCTGCTGCTTGTTCGTATGTTAAATATCGCTTTGAAGAATTTGTTTGCACTCTATACCCTCCATCGAGTGACGATGCGTTTCGTCGCATGGCTCAGGGTTATAATGCGTGACTGTCAACAGTCTTTTCAGCAAAAAACTGCAGAAAAGTGAAGATAATTCCAAGAGTGTTTTTCATTGTGCTTTTGAGCTGCACTATGGGGAGTTTCTGAATGGCAGATAAAGAAAATTGAGTGGAAACAGGGCTTGATTTTTTAGTTTGTTCCCGCTGTTTTTATGTCGATAACGTTAGATTTGAGCATCATTCCAGTAAGAAGATTTTGTATTTTTTCTGCTGATGAGTGAAGAGTTTCAGCCGTCAGGGTGATATACCCAGCTGTCGCATCATCCCACTCGGTGGAGTGACTCATCAGGCGCTTGAGTTTATAGCTGCCCACGTCCAGATGTTCTGCCGTAGTGGCAAAAGTACGCTTCCACTCTATTTACCAAGTACTTTCCCTATACGAGAGCCATTAAATGTAACATCCGTAGTATGGTTTGGACGGCGCAATATCCCACGTAAATCACGCTTTGCTCGGCTAATCGGTAAATCGTTGGTGCCAGGTTTTCTTAAGTACTCCAAATGCTCATTAGAACAGGTTCTCCGAATCACAACCACATAACCGGCTTTTTCAATAAGTTCAACACTATCCAATGACATCCATCCGATTAGCTCCAAGATTAAGTCCATCGTATCTATGAGCCGGTTTATCGCGTCTTGAGGTTGAGCAGGGCGACCAATATTCCATACAGGTTCATGATGAAAAGCTTTGTTTCTGAAGGTTTTTATTGTTAGCAACTTGCCTTGAATGATCGCTCGGTTACGAGCTCCTTTAGGGGCATGAGGAAATACCGGACGGAGTAGAGCTGGCCATAATGATTGTGGGTTACGATTTACTTCATACGCAGCACTAAACAAGTTTGTCCAAAACCCAAATGTCATTTTGGCAATAATTCGATCTTCAGAAACCGTAGCAGACTGAGACAAATGTAAATCTTCACGAATTTTATTTCGCGCATCTCGAACCGAACGAGCTTGATTTCGCACAAGCCTATGTTGATTGCCATTTAAGTTTGGCTTGGTAGCGATATTGTCAAACCAATAAGCTCCGAGTTTTTGGTGCGCTTCATTGTGGATTGCATTTCGCAGAGTCACTTCCAGCACCTGCAAGAGGGGAAAGAAGGCTGCAGCCACCTCCTTACTCCATAGATAACACCCAAATAGCTCAACCTGATCAGCTGGATTAAAAAATGTACTATAGGTTCTCAGTCTTGCTGCCGAAATATAGGGAGCTAGCCTTGTGTGATTAATATCTCTCAACTTGACAATGCCTTTTTGTTATCGTATTTTTGTCCCATAGCCAGTGGGGATTCCTCTCCCGCCAGCCGTAAGGTTGAGTGGTGATGCCCCCACAGATTGGCGACTGATTTGAAGCCCCGGTGCGAAAGTGTCGGGGCTTTTCTCTTTTCGGCCATTCCATTGCCCACACAGCCATCACTCTAAGTTATTGTTTTTACTGGAATCTGGATTAGATACCGGTGTATCCACGCCATTGATATTCCGAACGTGGTATTGAGAATAAATCCCATTCTTGATTTGCCTGACAATTTGGGCTCTTGTCATATCCTCATTTGTATAGTTGTCATGGAACTTCTGATTACGCCCTGATTTTGACTCTGTAGTCACTGAAACCCGCTTTCTAGCCACTGCCATACCCTTTCTTTACCAAGCTACTGGCTGAGAATAGCATAACAGCTTGCAAAACTAAATTTTTAAGACGATAATTCCGCTTAACTAAATGCAGGAGCCCGCCACCCATGACAGAAATCTTGAAATCTCGCCTGGTGCGCTATATCACCTCCAATGTAGATAGGAGCCTATTCCTTTCTATGGATGACTCTATACGCGCAGCTTATGCCAAAGCAAACGCCAGAGCCTTGGAAGATTTCAAGAACACCAACCCTGCACGCCCCCGAGCCCAAATGAGACGCTATATGATAGATGATGCTCTCGCGGGGGCCTTGGCCGAGGGGAGTCCGTCTGTGTTACAGACCATTCCTAAAGGTGAACAGTATGTGGTGGTGTGCTCTGGCAACGTCACCTTAAGCCACATTGAGCTACATGAAAACGCGTGGGCAAGACCCGCTAAGCACAGAAGCTTTCTTGCCCAGAAAAACGCGATATTGGAGCCAGTGACACTCGATCTGTTTGAAACGGCTCCTCCTAAGCTTGATGACGCACTACATGTGGTAGCGGTTGTATTACATCCTCGCCCACAAGCTCAGAATCAATCCGAGCCGAGCGAGATATTCATTTCGGTACCTTATACAGATTGGGCCGGTTATCATTTGGAAATTCCTATTCGAGAACTTCTCCAAGAGTATGAGGTAGAACGTGATTCAAGCCTCATTGATGAGGCTTGGCCGACATTAAGAGACGATCTACAAAAAGAAGAGCATACGTCCGAGAAAAAGTCAGGGTAAAGCTATGAGAACTGGAGTCAGTGGATTCCAGCCTGCGAGATTAATCCAGGCTAGAGAATCATTAGGCATAACAAGGGTCGCATTAGCGACCCTTGTTGGTGTTTCACCAGCAACCATCTCAAATTGGGAGAAAGGTAGTCAGTCCCCAGAGGAAGATAAACTTCGCGCACTGGGCGAAGCCGTAAAGTTCCCTATGAATTGGTTTTTGAAAAATTCACCAGAGCATGGTAACGAACCCTATTTTTTCAGATCACTCGCATCATCAACCAAGACTGCAAGAGAGATGGCGAGAGTTCGATTAAATTGGGTTGCGGAGATGGCAAATACTTTGGGCCAATGGGTAAACTGGCCTGAAGTTAGTGTTCCCTCTATACCAGAAAAAGTATTTCTCAAAATCACCGATGGTGAAATTGAAACTTTGGCTGCCGAGTGTAGAAAGGCTTGGAAGTTGGGCATGGGGCCAATTTCTGATGTTGTTCTTACACTGGAGAATGCAGGTGTAATATTCGCACGCGATGAAATCGGCTATTTAAAAATGGACGGTGTTTCTCATTGGAGCCAGTTAGACGGTAGACCTTATGTTTTTGTCACGGCTGATAAAGCAAATGGAATTCGGAATAGATTTGACGCAGCCCATGAACTAGGCCACTTGGTACTTCACAGAAATGTCGATGAACCGACTTTTAAGCAACACTATAAGGAAATCGAACGACAGGCAGACCTTTTTGCAGGATGTTTTTTATTACCTGCTGAATCATTTTCTGCGGAAGTTAGTTGGCCAACGCTAGAGACATTATTATCGTTAAAACCACGCTGGAAAACCTCTGTGGCAGCAATGATCATGAGATGCTACCAGCTTGACATCATAGATGACGACCAGAAACTGAGATTATTCAAAGGACGTTCAGCAAGAGGCTGGACAAAAGGCGAACCATATGACAATCAGTTTCCATTTGAAGAACCTAGATTGCTAAACAGAGCAGTCAGAATGCTTGTTGATCAAAACGTACTCAGTCGAACTGAACTCTCTCACAGGCTTGGTCTGTCAGAGTATTTAGTAGAGTCTTTGTGCGGATTACCTAAGGGTTTTTTCTCACCCAAATCAGCCGAAAGTAATTTAGTGGAGTTGAAAGCTCTATTGAAGGAAGGTGCTAGCAAGCAGAAAAATAGTAATGGAGGAAATGTTCTCGTCTTTCCCGGAAATAGAACTAAGTAAATTTTCCCATTTTTGACAATGTTGAGTGCCGAAAGAGAAATTCGACACTCACCTTCCACTTGATGTTTTCTTCACGATCAGACTACCTTCGTAAACTCTACGATATTTGTGCTGGCCATCCGCTTGAGAAAATTATTTTGTATCTTCTCAGCAGACTGCCGCAGAGTCTCCGCAGTTAGAATGATGTATCCAGCTGTCACATCGTCCCGCCCCGTGGAGTGGTTCATCAGACGCTTGAGTTTATAGCTGCCTACGTCCAGGTGCTCTGCCGTGGTGGCAAATGTTCGCCTCAGGTCGTGGAAGTCGCAATAGGTGTCCGATAGCTCCTTTATCTTGGCCACTACCTTCTTGGGCTCCCGCACCTGGCCATATTCATTCTCGGCGGCGAAAACGAACTCTGAAGGAATGCGGCCCTTTTGTTTCCGGAACAGCTCGTCAATGTGCATTGTAATCGGCAGCTCTAGGGGCAAGCCGTTTTTGGTGTCATAGACCGTGAAGATAGCCGCCCGCAGATTCACGTCAACCCACTTTAAACTGAAGATCTCACCACGCCTTAGCCCGGTTAGCAGGGCGAACAACATCGCATCACAGATGGATTGGCCTGTTGGCGTCTCCAGCTGTCTAACCTCTTGCAGGGCCTTATAGAAAACTGACAGCTCACCGGGGCGGAGATGTGTTTGCCTGCGCCGAACGTTGTTCCACTGCTTACGGTGGGACAGGATCTCAACCGGGTTTTCAGGAAAGATCGAGGAGCCGTCCTGGCGGCAATACTCATACTTGGCAAAGTTGAATATCGCCCGCAGCACTCGCATGGTCAGATCCGCTTGGGCCTTGGAAGCAATGCCTGCATGGATGTCGACAATCACCCTGCGGTCAATCTCCTTGAGTGGTTTATCCACGAGCTTTTTAAGGTGGTTGCTTACCACGCCTTCATACCCCCTCAATGTGGACACCTTAAGCTTGCGGGCGCGCTTGTAGCCTTCAAAAGCTTCCCCCAATGTCACGGCGGACATAGCCTCAACGCGCCGCTGTTCATTCGGGTTCACCCCGTCACTCAAGTCGGCCAGCTGCTTCAGAGCCAGCGTGCGAGCCCTGACCGGTGATAGGCTCGGATACTTGCCAAGCGTGATCCGCACGGGGCTGCCACCCGCGACACGCTTGAACACCGAGAAGCTCTTCACGCCGGTTGAGGTTACCCGTAGGCGCAGTTCAGAGATCTTCTCATCCCGGTATTCGATCCGGGTCTCAGGCAGGGGCAGGTCTTCTATGGCCTGCTTGGTGAAGTTGAATTGTCGTTCCAAGTTCGCTCCGGGGTTACACTGGGGTTACATCACAATAAGATTTCATATTACATAGGGTGACCCATATGTACATAAAAACCTTTAGAAACAATAACTTAGTTATATTTTGTGATTTTGTGTGATACCGGATTATATGTTTTACGCAGACTCATAATCGGCAGGTCCTGGGTTCGAGTCCCGGAAGGCCCACCATATAGCAACAAAAAAGCCGCCAATTTGGGTGGCTTTTTTGTTTATAGCAGGGCGATGCTTGGTGTCTTTGGCGCTGTACAAATACGATTTTGACAATCCGCATTTGATCATTTGCAGCGCCCAGGCTGTGTGTGCGATCAGGCCCTCTCACTCGCACCGTGTCTTTCCAGTTTGTCGCTCCGTTTGCCGGTGACGGCCCAGACGATTAATCCCAGCCAAACCAAAATGGAAAACCCCGCCGGTACATTGAGTACTGCAATTTTTACCAGATGCTTGCGATTAAAAAATGCCGCTAGCACTGCCGGCAAAAAGTAAATGGCGAGTATTAGGAAAACCACGGCAACGATTTGAATGGGGTTGCTGCCTTCGATGAGTGACGTGTATTGGGTTAATAGATCGTTCATGATATGTGTCCTGTTTGTTGATTTGCTGGTCGGTTTGTTTTGTAGCGTGATTTAAGGTTATTGCGCTTGTGCCATGGCACTGTTTACTTGTGCTGCTTGTGTGAGCTCGGTGCGAAGCGTGGCCACCGCGTGGCGTGTGCCACCCTGAATTACCTGGTCGATTGATTTAAGCGCGCCAATGTCTTCGAGCGGATTTTGGTTCAATACAATCAGGTCGGCCTTGGCGCCTGCACGCACATGGCCAATATCAGAAAGTTGCAGCAGACGTGCGGCGTCGCTGGTAACCATTTGCAAAATGCGCCAGTTATCCAGGCCTGCGCGCTGATGTAATTGCAGTTCGCGCCAAAACCAATCGCCCGCGCCATAGCTGTCTGAACCGATCAGCAGCGGTACGCCGGCCTCGTGCATACGCTGTACCAGCTCCAACACCTTCGGGAACACCGCCTCGGCGCGTTTAAAATCCTCTGCTGTCCAGTTGTATACCGATAGGCCAATGTTCTGGCGCCAGTTGTTGGCGGCTGGGTGGATTTGCCAATCGCTGGCTGGGTACAGGCTGTCTAGCTGCGGTTGAAAGAAGGCCATTTCGTTCGCAAGTAAGGTGAGATCAACCCGTACTTTTTTGCTGGCCAGTGTGCGAAACAGGGTTTGCATGGGTTCGGCCTCATAATCCACGGCTTCGAACCAGCGGTACAGATATTGGCTGCTGCCCGGTGCGCGCTCGGCTTCAAACTGGGCGCGCGCGGCGGCCGGCAGCAGCTCGGTAGAAGGCATAAAGGCGTGCGTCAGGGCGTCTACGCCGGCATCGGCCGCGAACTGCCAGCTCACGTGATCCAGATGGGCAATGCTTTTTAAGCCGGCGTCTTTGGCCAGCGCAATGCCCTGGCGCAGTTCAGCTTCTGTCAGGCCGTGGTAAAACTTGATGTGACTCGCGCCCAGCGCTTTTTGGCGTTCAATTTCTGCGCGCCAGCCGTCGATATCAGCGGGGTAAACACTGCCGCCGGCAATGGGCATTGGATCAAAGAACAGGCCGGCATAGTGCAGGGCTGGGCCAAGTAGCTTGCCGTTGCGCTGTTGTTCGGCGTAGCGTTGGTTGGCGATGGGATCGCCGGCCGGGCTAAAGGCAGTGGTAACGCCGCTGGCCAGCGCCGCTTTGGCATGGAAGTGGGTGATTTCATCGCGGCTCACCATGCTCAGTGCCGGTGCGCCATCGTTCATTTCCACGGTTAAAGGGCCCGCCGTTAAGTGCAGATGGGCGTCGATCAAACCGGGCAGCAGATAGGCGCCGGCTAGGTCGATGCGATCGGCCAACTCGGGCGCTGCATGGCGGCCCGTGGCGATAATTTTTCCGTCCGCAATATGCACCCAGGCGTTAGGTGTGACAGTTTCAGTGGCCGGGTTGATCAAGGTGGCGTTGACCAGCAGGTATTGTTCGGCCCCCGCGTGCGATGCCCAAAGTAGAACAGTGGCAAGCAAGGTAGACAGTGTTTGGTGAATCAGTTTCATGTGGCCTCCAGCCGTGATAGGTGCATTAAGTGCATTCGCTAATCACAGTCGGGCTTACCAGCCTGGCTGTTACAAAAATAATTTTTGTAACACTTTTTGGGTTCAGGCAGACTCACCGATAAGGTTCACAGATTAATAGATAAAAATAGATAAACAGATAAGCGACCCGCGCCCGTACATGGAAGCCTTAGATTGAAAATTAACCAACATCACGCCGAGCAGCTGTGGCAGCAATACGCGGCTGGCATAGTGCGCACACTGGCCAGTTACGAGCTAGACCCGCAATTGCGGGAGGACCTGGCTCAGGAGATTTTTTGCGCCATAGCCCAGTCTGTGTCGCGTATTCTGGTGGCCGAAAACCCCCGCGCCTATGTGTACCGCATTGCGCACAATGTGGCGGTGGATCATGTGGCGCGCCAGGTGCGCGACAAGGCAGAACCGCACGAGCCAGAGCAATTAGCGCAATTGCAGGAGCAATCCATAGACGCCGCGCGTGATTGCCCGGCGGAGCAGGTTCACCAAAATCAACAGCAAGCCGCTTTGCTGCGCGCGGTGCAGGCACTGGCTGCACCCTATCGCCAAGTCATCTTGCTGTTGCTGGAAGACTTTACGGCCAATGAGATTGCCGAGGTGCTACAGATCAGCGCTGGCGCGGTGCGGGTGCGCATTAACCGCGCAAAAACAGAATTGAGGAGCGTGTTACAAAATGACCAATGATCACAACGATGTGAATACAACGCCCGATGCTGCGGGCGATGATCTGGATCTGGGAGCCCTGGGTGCAGCCTGGCGCAGCCAGACACCCAAGGTGGAGGTAGACTTCACTGCGGCCTACCGGCAGCAACGCCGGCGCCGGCTATGGTTTACGTTGGATATTGCCCAGGCCGTGGTGCTATTGGTGGCCAGTGTGGTGTTTCTAGTGCTATTGCCTGCATCGTTAATTACATTAATGGCCAGCCTGGTGTTGTTCACCAGTGGTTTGTTGGTAGGGCAGCAGGCATTCAGTATTCATCGACAGGTGTTGGACTACAGCGATTGGACCGCGGGCGGTTTACTGAAATTTCGATGCATGAACCACCGCGCCAGCATCAGGCATTTGCGCATCAATCAGCTGGGTTGCCTGATTACACTGGCGTTTACGCTTATGCTTTATCTATTGGCTGCGTTTGATCTTGCCACAGTGCCGGCGACGCTATTAGCCGTATTTGGTTATTTGGTAGTGCCAACGCTGGCGTTGGTGTTTTATTTTCAAACCCGTGTAAAAAAGATACAGGAATTATTAGTGCAGGCGGAGAAAGTCAGAGCGGAATTTGATGTTGAATGAAGGGCGAACATTGAGTGCGGTTTGTTAGAGTGAATGGGAATCAAAATAAGGTTTTGTCTTGATTCTAAGTTTCAACTTTCTGTGTGTTAACTTTTTGTAGGCGGCTTTATGAGGGTGTCTATTAATTGTGGGTAATTTGGCACATTAACGCCGTGCTCTGGGGCAAACCGAAGCGCAGCGTAGGTTTGTCCCTAGCAGCACCTTGTTATGCCCTCACCGCATTGAAATTGGTACCAACAACATATGAATTACCAATTATAAGAACTTCGATATTGCCGGGGTACTCACATTGTTGCGCACCATCCCAGTACTTTGGTGGGCGAGGCTCTAATTGATTTACAGATATATCCTTACCATTAAGCAGGCCCGTTATTTCATTAGCTACAGACAGAGGGAATCTGCCAAATATGCCGTACTTTGAAGAACATATACCCTTGCTTGATGGTTGCTGATTAATCCAATTGGTTAACGGCTGCTCCCCAAGATATTTGAAGCAGCTTGTAGCTACAATGCCGAACAACTCTTCTGGACACATTGAATTTTGTGAGAAAGCAACATCCACTTCAGGTACTTTGAATTTTAAAAGAAGCGAATGATCTGATTTTAGGGTCAATATCTCCGAGTAATCCGAAGATAATTTCTCCTCATATACGGACTCACATGATATCTCCCATAGCTGGGTTTCTTTTTCTTCACATAAACAGACGGATACGTCCAGCCGCAATTCATCAGCAGTCCAGTCCGCGCCTATGATGCGAAACCAACCATCACTATCGCAAAATTCGCTTCCAATGAGTTCGAGTAACTGTTTCATACTTTCCTAGGCATAACAGCCTTATTATGCGACGAGATGTCGCGTTTAAAAGCGACACACTGTCGCATATCTTCTATCAAAAATTTTTCTAATACACCTTTTCTAGCTAAATCAAAAAGATATCCTTCTTTGATGATTTAGATGCCAAGATATACGACAGCTTGTCGGTATTCTATTGTTAGCAGGATGCTTACCGCTAGACTGTGCAAATGTACAGCATTGCTATGTACGATGGGGGTAGGGCTGCGGAGTCAGATCGGGATTAATATTTATGATGGATGTCCCTTTAAGGTGACGTTTATGACAGCCGAGAGCGCCAGCGAGTCGGGTGCTTGCGTTTGTTAAAGTGCGACTCATGCTTAGGCTGTGAATTACGTTGCTGAGCGCCAGCGATGCCACACTTAATTAATATTTCCCGCAAGAGTTTCATGGATGATGGGAGTTTGTTCATTTTCTTTTTATACGAAAAGAAAACGAACCAAAAGAAACGTACCCCGGCTACGCGCCCTAACGGGCTTGTTCGCTCCAGTCGGATTTTAGGGGGCGCGAAAACAGGCTCCTGCCTGATCGTCGCTCAATTGGGCGTCCATGCCCAATTGCCCCCTAAGATCCGACGTCCGCTCACCGCTGCGCAAGGGGCCCCAAGAGTGGAACTTCGTAGCAGAGTACGTACATTTATCTAGCGAAGCACTAATAAACAGAGCGCATTAACGCCCAAAACAGCCGCGCGCGTATTTTTTCGCGTCGGCTAGCTTTTACTTGTTAGGTGACGCTTTAAGTACTTGATTGCACGCAGTTTGAAGTGCAGCCGAAACAAGAATCACAATATTTATATACTGCTGCCGTACATTCATTCCTTTGTGGTTCGGAAAATCCTCTTGCAACTTTTCTCTGGTGCTATCCACACTCTGATTTAGTATTTTTTTCTCTTCGGAACTTAAAGCTTTGTACAGATTATTAACATCTTCTTTAGATATTTCAGGGCGAATATTATGCGCAAATCCATTTCGAAGCGAACCAAGACACCTGAGCACCTTTTCGAACCTGTCATCTAGCCCTAACGCTATCGCGAGTCGAACCGTACTAAGATAATCCAAATGCATTTCTCTTATGTACTTTTGGTTTGAGACAAGACCATCTATCAAGTGATTGAGGTATTTTTCGACAATAATATGAGTGCGGATGACCACACCTAAATCATCCTCTTTCTCACATTGCTGCAATAGAGATTCGTAAAGATCTTTGATCATTGTTTCACCTAACAGCATTATTGTTCGACGAGATGTCGCGTTTAATAGCGACACACTGTCGCATATCTTCTAATTAAATATTTCTGCTAATAAGCTTTTTCTAGTTAAATCAACAAGATAACCTGATTTGATGATTTAGATGCCGGGGTATACGGCAGCTTGTCGGTATTCTATTGTTAGCAGGATGCTTACCGCTAGACTGTGAAAATGTACAGTTATGCTATGTACGATACGGGTAGGGCTGCGGAGCCAGATCGGGATTGATATTTCCCGCAAGAATTTCACGCTTGATTGGAGCTCGTTCATTTTCTTTTTATACGAAAAGAAAACGAACCAAAAGAAACGTACCCCGGCTACGCGCCCTAACGGGGTTGTTCGCTCTTGTCGGATTTTAGGGGGCGCGAAAACAGGCTCCTGCCTGATCGTCGCTCAATTGGGCGTCCATGCCCAATTGCCCCCTAAAAGCCGACGTCCGCTCACCGCTGCGCAAGGGGCCCCAGGAGTGGAGCTTTGTAGCAAAGTACATACATATTTCTAGCGAAGCAAAAAATGTCCCTATGACAGCTTTGTTATATGCCAGTGACATTCTCGAATTCCTGTATATTACCCACTTTGTACCTTGGTTTTAGAGTTTTGCCAAGCCGAGCCAGGCTACCACTTTTATGGTATAGCCACCGACCAGAGAATCGTTCATTCGATGATTCAATATCAATTTTATAGAGTCCACGGTTCGTTGTAGAAGAAACAGAAAGTTCTGTTATTGGCGTAAAACCATAGATTAGGCTCTCGAATCTCTCAAGCTCAACTTCAGACTCAACGATCTTTATCAATTTAAAATCTGGAGAGTACACTGTAACTTTCGTTACGTTCGTGTCCTTCGAACAGGAGACTAAAAGAAATACGAATATTAGATAAATGTGCTTCATTCTAGATGCCATATAACAGCCTTATTATGCGACGAGATGTCGCTTTTACAAGCGACACACTGTCGCATATCCTCTAATCAAAAATTTCTGCTGATAAACCTTTTCTAATTAAATCAACAAGATATCCTTCTTTGATGATTTAGATGCCAGGATATACGGCAGCTTGTCGGTATTCTATTGTTAGCAGGATACCTACCGCTAGACTGTGAAAATGTACAGTCTTGCTATGTACGATACGGGTAGGGCTGCGGAGCCAGATCGGAATTAATATTTCCCGCAAGAATTTCATGGATGATGGGAGTTTGTTCATTTTCTTTTTATACGAAAAGAAAACGAACCAAAAGAAACGTACCCCGGCTACGCGCCCTAACGGGTTTGTTCGCTCCAGTCGGATTTTAGGGGGGCGCGAAAACAGGCTCCTGCCTGATCGTCGCTCAATTGGGCGTCCATGCCCAATTGCCCCCTAAAAGCCGACGTCCGCTCACCGCTGCGCAAGGGGCCCCAAGAGCGGAACTTCGTAGCAAAGTACGTACATATTTCTAGCGATGCACTAAAAAACAGAGCACATTAACGCCGTGCTAGAGCGCGGGCGCTTTTCGCGTGTCGCCCATTGAGCACCTTGCAAGGCTTTTATATCTTTATAGCCAGTGCTGATAATTTAGTAAAATTTCCGTTAAGCCATTCTCGCCCGCTTTCACAGCGCAAAATATCTTCTTTACTGACAGTCAGTATTTGTAAATTTGTTGGATGCATAATTTTGTCTCTTAACTTATAAAAGTGCATTAAATCACTCCAACCTGATTCATTGAAGTCCACTGAGAACTCAGGAAATAATTCGTTAAATATGTAAAATATTGCTTTGATATTGTCCTTTGTTCCAATTTTTTTGGATGTCAAGCATGGCTTTCCAGAATTGGATATTTTCCAGTCATATTCAAATATATAAAGCTGACTCTCCATAGATAGCTTTTTATGTAATTCTTTTTCAGAGTTTCCGACGAAATGCTTTAGCAACCAAACCATACCTTCAACCCAAGAAGCAAAAGCTCTCAAGTAGGATCGAGCATAGAAACCCACGTCTGAGTCATTTTTGTATGCCTCAGAAATTTTTGTAGACGCAATGCTTAGGTCATTCTTAAGTGTGTTACCAATTTCTGTAAAATTACTGAGATTATTAGTCATATATAAGAAAAACGCAGTGCTTAGGGGCCGTAGTGAAGCGCAGTGACTACAGCACCTTGTTAGAATTATGGGTTTAGTTCAGGGAGCACTGCCGCTTTGTTGGCAGACCTGATAAACGCAATTAAATGAGCTTTCTCGATCCAGGTTTTTTCACTTAGGTGCAAAACCCATTTCAGGACCTGGGTATGTGATTGCAGCTCGCTGAGAGGTATTGCGTACTCATAGCTAAAATTCAAAACAAGATGATCATTATCGATTTTAATTTTTTTATAGATCTCAGCCTCTTCAGATAGATCTTCCATCATGGCGTCAAAGAGAGCGTTGCCGCCAAGGATTTTATTTTTTTCTGTCATTCTCAATCCTCAAATTCTTGAAAATTCTATCAATTTTAGTCCGCGACGAGATATCGCATTTAAAAGCGACACACTGTCGCATATCCTCTAATCAAAAATTTCTGCTGATAAGCCTTTTCTAATTAAATCAACAAGATATCCTTCTTTGATGATTTAGATGCCAGGATATACGGCAGCTTGTCGGTATTCTATTGTTAGCAGGATGCTTACCGCTAGACTGTGCAAATGTACAGTATTGCTATGTACGATGGGGGTAGGGCTGCGGATTCAGGTCGGGATTAATATTTCCCGCAAGAATTTCATGGATGATGGGAGCTTGTTCATTTTCTTTTTATACGAAAAGAAAACGAACCAAAAGAAACGTACCCCGGCTACGCGCCCTAGCGGGTTTGTTCGCTCCAGTCGGATTTTAGGGGGCGCGAAAACAGGCTCCTGCCTGATCGTCGCTCAATTGGGCGTCCATGCCCAATTGCCTCCTAAAAGCCGACGTCCGCTCACCGCTGCGCAAGGGGCCCCAGGAGTGGTGCTTCGTAGCAAAGTACATTATCTATTAGTAGGAGTAAGCTAAAAACGTTCGGAGTATTCATGCCCGCAACAAACGCGAGCGTAGCGATTCGAGGCTGATTGGATTGCGTTTGTTAATTTTTATCTTATTCAGCTAATGGGTGGAGGGTCAAAGCTTGGAGCGCAGAATTACCATATCTAGACAGCGTATCCCGTTTTCATAAATAGGGTCCGGATAAGTCGCGAAAAAATCTGTCTTGATGTAGCTCATGCGAAATCCGCATTTTTGATACAGCGCCAGTTGGGAGAGACTTGAATTTCCGGTGCCTACAAGCAGTTCTTTAGCGCCCATGCTCTTTGCGAGAGACTTTGTTGCCATAATAAGGCGTTTGGCAATGCCTTTTCCCTGGTGGCGCTCTTCAACTGCGATGTTTATAAGTTCGAAATTTTCGTTAGTACTTACTAGTACCGAAATTCCGATTACTTCATTCTCATCTTTGGCAATTAGGATCGATGCGCTCGTCAGGTACTCTTTAACCCTGCGTTCATCAGGGTCGCCCGTCAACAGAAGCGACAACATAGAATCGGTAATTTGTTTATCGTAGGGTTCAATGTTCATATAGGGTTGTTACCTGGTGATCGCTGCATGCTCGTCGGTTTATCAGCGCTATCTTGGCTTGTTTGTCGTCATCGTTTCTATTAAAATTTTCCTAATTCTGTAATTTTTCGTCGCAGTGTACAAGAATTTCCCGCTCTTCTGAATATAAATACTCAATCATAATGCGTCTGGTATCCTCCTAATTTCTGACATCCTCCTAATTTCTGACATCCGATCAGCAACCTAAGTCTATCTATTTACTAAATCTTCAATTCTAGTATTTTCTGTAACCGCAAGTAGATTGTGATTCTTATCACTTGGGTCGGATGAAAGCTCTCTTCCCTTTAGTATGTCGGGTGTTATTTTTCCGGAGCAAGTATAAGGGCTAATGGAAGAATGATATTCAGGCGATCATGCATTAGTTCAAATATGTTGCTTTGGTGTTCGGTGGAAATGTTGGTTTGGTGATTTATCTGGTGCACTTGTTTTTGAACTAGCGGCGTTCAGAAGTGGCCCTGTAGGCATGGAGCATGAAACCGATCGAAACTTCTGGGTCAGTGCGCCTGACCCTTGCCTACCAATCTTGGCGTCTACTGTGTATCAATGCCAATCGTTTTCTGATAATGGATTGTATTCTCTGGCTCTGTTTCTAGGTTATCTGCGAAATAGAGTAGGTAATCACCGGGTTGGTTAAAGACTAAACCTACTTGCTGGTCTCCGTCTATCCAATGCGTGGCTCTAAATGTTGCTATATCCAGCTGAAATCTCCCGGTTGAATAATTTGATCCTACATGGTTGATTCCGCTTGTTGAGTCTACGACGTAAAACCAGTTATTGCTTGGTGTCTGAATGGAGAATGCTTTAGGGATGGTCTGCCCATTAAAATTGACAACAATACTTTTGCCTTGTAATTCGAGTGTTGGCTTATTGCTGCCAGTATCGCTGGTGGCAGATTGCCCACAAGCGACCAAAATGGACAAGAACAAAAAGGCTAATGAGAGGGTGATTTTCATAGTTTAGAACTGTACGTGGAAGTGTGGAGGGGTAGTCTCTAATATAACTGTAGCTGCAACACCTGCTGCCGCCTTCTTAAAGTTGAATTTGTCTTTGTCAGTCATATCTCTACTTCGAATGTCCACAGCGCCTTTTTTCAGATGTTTGGAGATATACTTTCCGCTTTTTATTTGATCATCTATTTTGTCTTGTATATCTTGCAGAATCTGAGCTTCTGTTTTTTTCGATGTAACACCGTTGTTGTAGGTGTCTAGCAATTCTTTGGCGGCCTTCTGATCTCTATAAACAGAGAGCTTGTCTCCGCCTGAAAGTTTTCCGTACATGGCAGATGCTTGGCTACTGGCAGTGCGTGTACCGCTTGTGACTACAATGCCTTTGTTGGAGAGTTTGTGGTATGCATCCGCTATCTTTTTGACCTTCTTTTCTATTTCAGGGTCCAATGTCACACCTGCTTTTAGTGAATAGTGCTCAGCCATATGCAAATTCCTTTTAGTCTGCTGCGGTACCTAGTTGTAGCCTACTTTGGATTTTTTTCTGTAGGATAGGCAAAAACAAGTTTTAGGGTGTTGCTTTCAGTAGCCTCACCTTTGCGACCACCTTTCACAGTAACCCCTATTAACTCCACCTCAATACCTCCACCTGCCACTTGAATAACTTCTAACCCTGCCTCCACTGTTAATGAATTTAATTTGAGAAATCCCTTTCTATCAACTGCCGTAACCGACGCTATAACATACTCGGCAATTTGGTGGCCTGCGCTCTTGCTTGTTGATTCTGCTACTGCTCTTGGGTTTGGTACAAGTTCTAATGTAATAATATTAGAATCTGTATAGGTTTTGCTTTTCTCTCCAGAAAGTACCAGCGATGCGCTACCTTCGGTAGAAACTTTTGCTTTAGTGGTTAACTTTACTTCAGCATTTTTGAATGGAGGCAAACCAGATCCATCCGCCGTTCTAGCATCGATCTCATTGATGGCTATCTGAATTTCATCTAATAGGGTGCTTACTGCGATATTTGTTTCTTTTGGGCTTTGAAGGTTGGCGCAGCCAGAAAGCAAGATGGCTATAATAGTGACTATCTTAATATTCATATTAAATTCCTTTTTTGTTTTTCAGTTATAGCCGTCGTTTGCGTGGCTATGTGCTGCGGTTAACTACTGCACACATCTCGCATATCGTCCAATCGAAGTATTGGACTTCACTACGCTTTTTGTTCAATGTCAAGAAGCAGTCGCCTTTAATGATTTAGGCGCCAAAAAACGGATTGAACGGCCTCCAATTTATTGTTAGTCGGAACCATCCCGCCAGATTGTGCAGATGTACAGTCTGGCAAAGCCGTTCCGATTTGGCCTGCTGTCTAATTAGTCGGGGTCAGATAAACATTGTGGCGTGTAAACGGTCATGCTATTTCCCTGCGGGCGCTGAACTGATGACAATGGTGGGGAATTACATACCCCCGGCTGTCGCTGTTCACCGGCAGCCGGGGGGGTAGCTTTCGTGCTGGTTAAACCTTAGAGCACAGGTTGCAAGTGCGTGGCTTTAACCATGTCCAACAGGTTTTTTGGGGCGCGGGCTTTGACGGGGAGGTTGAGCGCTTGGGCGGCGCTCTGTGTCGAGACGTAGCCAAGGGCCGATTCTTGGTCGTCTACTACTAGGCAGGTTTCAATGCCGGCGCTGCTTAGCGTGGACAGTAGTTTTTCAACGGTGGTGCCCTGCAATTGGCTCATGCTGATTGCCTTCAGGCCGGTGAGTGGCAGCATGACGTCGGCTACGCTTAGGGTGTTGAGGTCGTAGCCTTCGGCCGATTTGATCAATTGATTTTGTAGTGTGACCTGTTCCAGGCTGAGCGTGCCGGTTAGGCGCGACTGCGCGTCTATCACAAATTTAAAGTCGCCGTGTTCGCGTTGGAGTATTACCAGCGCGTCGCGCACCAGCGTTGTGTGTTCCAGCACGCAAGGCGTGTGTGTATTGAATTCATTAACCAGCGACAGGGCCGGTGAGCGCAGGCTCAGGCCGCGCTTGGCTGGGTAGGCGATATCTAAGGGGTTGTTTAAGGGTTTAAGCTGAATGTTTTTCATGGGCAATACCTGAGTGCGTGCAGGCCTGATTGGCTGCACAGAATAAAAAATACTGTTGGGTAAAACGGGTATCAGGTAAGTGCGGGTGGTGCGCGAATGGAAAAACTGCCGCCGGTTGGCGCAATAATAGGTGCTTGGTAGCGGCCGTTGGCCGTTGCCGATGGCTGGCGGTGGCCCAGGGTAAAGCCCTCGCCGGGGACTGTGGGTTGGTCTTCCTCGGCCGTGGGTTTTATGGGGCTGGCGGTATACAGCAGCTCGGCATAAACCGATGCGGTGAACTTGGAGTTGTTGGGTGCAGGGTGGGTGTTGAGAAATGCGGTAGCCAGCAGCAGCGCTAACACGCACAGCCCGCTGATGGCTGCGCGGTTGGCCGCGTGCCACAGGGGGTGTTGCGTTAGGGTGGGGTTTTGGTGGGCCACGGCCGCGTTACCTGCCTCTGCATTGGGTTAAACGCCTGTTCCGATAATGGGCGCAACGCCTGCGCTTTTCAAGTGCAGCAACAAAACTTAACCGGCCGGTGGTTGTACGTTCACTAGGGCTTTACGGCGTTTGCAGCGACACTAATTCGCCTTCCATATCGGTGCAAATGCGCTGCACTTCCTGGGCATTCCAGGGGCTGTTTTCACCGCTGTAGTAGATGTTGCTGTACACCAGGGTTTTCGGGTCGTGGTGGTTGCGCACAATATTTTGGCACTGCGCCAGTTGGTTTGCCTGTGGGCAGTGGGCCTTCACCAGTTGCGCCTTGGGCAGCGATTCGCAGCTTGCTTTAAGGGCGGCCAGTTTGTCTTGCTCGGCCTTGAGTATTGGGTACTCGCGGCATTGGTGGCTAAAGGACATCAGTTGGCAGGAATAGATTTCGCCGTCGCGCAGGGCCGCCATGCGCGCGCGCACTGTTTGCTGCTCTTTAAGCTGGTGTGCATCGGGCGCGGCGTGATCATTGTTGAACAGGTCGTGCGGGTTGGATGAGGTGTCGGGGGTTGCCGTTACCGCGCTGGCCAGGCACAGGGCGGTTGCCACACAGACAATGAGGTTGATTGCATTCATAAGGGCAGACTCGTGAAGAATGCAGCGCGCCCACCGGGGCCGGCGCGCTGCAAGGGGTTACTCTATAGCTTCGTACTTGCGCTTTAGATCGTCGCCGCACAGGGTGCAGGTGACGGTTTGCGTGCATTGAAACTGCTTTCTGCCGGTGCTATCTGCAACGGTGGTGCAATGGCTGCCTAGCTTTTCCGACTTGCCGGGGTAGCAGATATCGGCGGCCTCTTCCCAGGCGCCGTCTAGGGCGGTTTGTTTTTGCAGCGCTGTGTGCTGGCCTTCCAGGTGGCTGGCCTCGCACTCGGCCAGTGCCGGCGCGGTGCAAAACAGCAAGGCGATTAGCATTAAAATTTTCATATTAGTAGCCCTTTAGCACAGTGAACTGATCGATAATTTCGTTGTTAATATTTTTAAAGTAAAACTCGGCTCTGTCTTCGTAGAAGGTGCCGAATAGCACCCCGTAGCGCGCACCCTGGGTAGAGGTGTATATGCTAGCCCACCAGTTGCCACTGCGCTCCTGGTCGCGGGTGCCGATGCCACCCAGGCCGGAGACAAACGCAAAGGTTTTGCCTTCGGTGACGGTAAAGGTAGATGCCGTGCTGGCCACTTGTTGGCTGCTCATGCTGCTCAGCAAATGGGTGCGCGAGTAGGAGTGTTCGTGGCCGGTGGAAATAATGGCGCCCTGTTGCCGGCAAGTTTCATAGGCGGTCCAACCCACTTCGTCGCCCTTGCCGCCCACCTGCATGTTGCGCTGGTTTTTATGCCAGGCGCAAATGCGCCAGTTGCCATTGGGCAGGCTGTTCAGACTGTTGCTAATGTAGGATTCGTGGCTGCTGCGGCTGCCGCCAGAGCCAATGGCTGAAAGCACGATAGACACATTGTCGATATGGCAGGTCATCATCTCAGCGTAGTTGCCACTGCATTGCACGGCGGACTGATTGTTCAGCCGGCTTAGGCCTAAGGCGCGCACGGTGTTAAAACTGCTGTCGCCGTAATCGTGGTTGCCGGCGGCAATGAGCGCCGGGTCTTGACTGCCCAGGGTGCTGCGCACCATGGAATCCCAGTTGTCGTCTTTGCTGCTGCTGTAGGAGGTATCGCCCGCCACCAGCGTCAGGTCTGCGCCCTCTTGAGAAATTAAATTCAGCACGCTTTGAAAGTTGCTGCCCGCACCCGTGTCACCCAAGAAGGCGATTTTTACGCCATCGGGCGAGCCGCCGCCTTCGCCTTCGTATTCGATAGTGAGCTGCGGCGCTTTGCTGCTAGAGCCGTTGTAAGACTCCGCCACGCGCTCGCCGCTGCCGGTGATGATCACCGATAATTCGTTGCCACTTTGCCAGCCCGCGCGATTAACCACTTCCTGTATAACGTTTTTCAGATTGGGCGTGCGCTGGTCTGCGCCTGCCGCGCCCACTTGAGTCCAGGCCGGCGGTTGCCAGTTGACGAAGGCACTGGTGGTATTGCGGCTAGAAACATTGTACGACGCCGAGCTAAAGGCCGGCGAACTGTCGGTGGCCTCTGCGCGCAGTGTGACACTGGTGGCCGTTGAATGGGTTTCATCCACGGTGAATTGAATATAGGCATTGGTAATCGTGGCGCCTTGGGGCACTGCAATGTCGCGAAAGCGCAGGCCGATGGTTTGATTGCCGCCACCGTCATACACCAGCTCTATGTCTGAACTGGTGGTATACATAGAGCCACTGGCGCGCTCTTCTACATCATCGGCGCCGCTGCTAATGCGTTTTGAAAAGGTAACGGTATCGGCCAGGCTGGCGCCGCTACACAAAGTGCAGGCCAGCGCCAGTGCGCCGGTAAAGCTGCTGAGTTTCATATTGCCCCCAATAAATTTGTCATTGTTAGCGTCGGTGGGCGCGGTGCACCCACCTGAAATGTGATGTTGACCGCCGCATTTGGCATGCGATGGCCCGAACAACGGGGGAACACTAGCGCAGTAATTTTGCAAACATAGGGCAGATTTATGAACCTGTGCACTATTGCGCACAGCGCGTAGAAATTGGCCTGTAATAACACATTTGGCGTTTCTAATACCCCGGCAGTTTGGTGCGCCAGTGCTGGGCCCAGGTTATCGCGGTGTTAATGAATTTGGCTTGGGGGCGAATAGATACTGGAGAAATTCCGTACCAACTAGCGTCAACCCTTACCAATACAGCAGTACTATCCCCAAAGGCTTGGCGCTGCTGTGAGCATCTTTTTGGTTTGGTTTGGTTTGGTTTGGTTTGGTTTGAATTGGATAGTTCGCGGGATTAAACGCAATCCCGCGCTGGGGTGGCTACCGGGCCGTGGTCAATGTAGTTACTAGTGAATGCGCAGGGCTAATTAAAATTGCCACTGAGCGTTCACAAACAGCGCGCGTGGTTCGCCAATAAAATAGCGATCGCCGCCAAAAACGGAATAGTCTGCGCGCTCGGCATAGTCTGCATTGGTGAGGTTTTTGAGTTGCGCACCCAGCGTTACGCTTTGGCTTAGCTGGTGTTCTAGTCGCAGATTCAACAGCTTGTGGCCTTTGTAGCTGTGGCTGTTTTCCAGGTCTGTGTAGTAGCGGCCCAGGGCCAGCCATTCCAGCTCGGCGTGGGTTGCTTGGGTGGGTGCCCAGCTCAGGCGCAGCGCTTGTTGGCTGTAGGGTGCCGATACTATGCGATTGCCGTCAGTGGCCAGTGTGTCTGCGCTGCCCGGCGCGCTGACATTGGCGCGGTAGTGGTGGTCGGCAAGCGTGCCCGTTAGCCCTAACTGCCAGGCGGTACTAAGTTGCCACTGCAGTTCGTATTCAATGCCTGTGTGTTCGGTTTTGCCGCCGTTGATGTTAAGCCTGTCTGCCGATTGTAAAATTACCTGGGTTTTGTACATGTGAAAGGCGGTGGCGCTGTAACTGAGTGTTGCCCACTGGCCGCGCGCGCCAAATTCTAGACTGTGAATAGCTTCGGGTTTCAGGTTGGCGTGCATCTGTCCATTTTGTAAACGGTACAGCTCGGTGGCCTGGGGCGCGCGGTGGCTCAGTGCCCAGCGCGTAAAAACGGTGGTGTGTTCGTTGAGTGAATGCAGGCCGCCCAGGTTGACCGATGCGTTGCTAAAACGATCGCGGCTGTCATCCGGGCGAGTGTAGCGGCAGCCCACCGCGCCGGTAAAATTGTTGACGCAAGGGCCGCCATCCTCGGCGGTGTTGCCACTGATCATCAGGTTGTCGTAGTCGTATTGCAAAGTTTCGATACGCAGGCCGGCATTCAGGTTTGTGGCCTCACTCACGGCCAGATCGAGAGAGGTAAATGCCGCCGCCAGCAGGGCCTGTACGCGGTAGTCGTAGTGTTTGCCGGCTGGAAAAGCGCCGAAGCCGCTGGTTTGTGTTTGCTTTAGCCAGGCGCGCGTGGCCTCGGCATCGATACCCGCCGTCAGATCCAGCGCCTGGCTGAGCGGCGCAAAATACGCACTTTGTACCCCCACACTTTGATGGCCGTTTTGTTCCAGCGGGGTGCCCGGCAAAAAATGCATCATAAAGGTCATGTCTGTATGGCGGGCATAGGGCGTGATCAACCAGCTGGCGCCATCGGTCATTGGCACTTCTAACTGTGTTTGAATGCGGACCGATTGACTGTCGCGATAAGCCTCGGGATTGGGATTTTCGCGCTTGCGTTGGCGGTCTTTATAGGCGTGAGTTCCCACCACGTAGCCGGCAGTTTCCTGGTTGAGATTATTCACGCTGATGAGGGTGCGGGTATTAAGCGATTGGCCTTGGTAGTCGTGGCGGGCCGTCAGTTTTTGTTGATCAAAACCGGCGTCGTGCTTATAACCGCCGTCGTGAGCGGCATTTACATTTACGCGCAGGCCATGTTGCCCGGCGCGCTCGCTGTGGCTGACGCGCAGGCGGGCATAATCATTGGGCCCGGCTTCCAGCCCCAGTTGCGTGGCCCGCGCATCGGCGGGCGCCGGGCTTAAAACGTTAATCACGCCGTGTTGGGCATCCGAGCCAAAAAGCACCGTGCCAGGCCCGCGCAAAACCTCAATGCGCTCGGCTTGTTCTGTGTTGACATCAAACAGTTGGTTAACGTTGCAAAATCCCGTGGCGCGCACGGGGATGCCGTGCTCGGTAACGGCAAAGGCCCCGCAACTGCCGGCACCGGTCAATACCGGCGAACGAATGGCGGTGAGGTGTTCCTGGCCATTGCCGCGCGCAATCCAAACGCCGGGCACGCGGGCGAGGGCTTCGCTAATGTGGGTGGCCGATACCAGCGTCAGTGCCGAGGTGTCGATAACCGACAGGCTGGCTGGCACTTCGCCCAGGGAGTGGGCGGAGCGGCTGGCCGTGACGGTGAGGGTTTCCAATTCCTGGGCTACCGCTGCGATGGGGGCTGTAGCAACCGATGCCAGCAGGGCGCAGGCAAGTGTTGAGGGAAGAGGAAAAAGGCATCGCATACGCATGGGGCTTTCCGCACTCGCTGTGTTGTTCGTCATAGAGGCTGACTGAAAAGTCGCTATGGTAACAGGCTGCGCCGCAGCTGTGAGAAGTGTGTTAACGCTGGAGCAGAGCGGGCATAATCCCCGCCATTGAAGTTGATTAGTGCGGGAGTTGTGTGTGGAGTTATTGAATATCGCGTTGTTGGGCCAATCACTGCGTTTAGAAGGCTCTATGGCGGGCTGGCAGCAGTTGTACTGGGGTGGCCAGCTTGTGTCGGAGTTGGCGGCCAGCGGCCGGGCCGACGGCGAGTTTGAGCACCGCTTTGAGCTGCAGGCCGCGCCACCCGCGGATGCCGAGGCAAGCACCGCAGAAGCGATCACGCTGGCGTGTTGTTTAACGGTCGATCTGCGCTGGCAGCCCTTTAGTTTGCAGTACGCGGTGACGGTAAACGGTGCACCAGCGGTGGCGGGCAGCCGCAATACCAAAGACATTGAGCAGCAGCACCCAGTGCGCGAGCCCGATCAAAAGCAAAAGTTTAGTTTGGTGAGCCTGGGGCTGTTGGGGCTTAAATTACTCAAGAGCGCTAAGGTCATCAAGGTGGCCCTGGCCGGTGCCAGTTTGGCGGCCTATTCCTGGTTGTTTTCGCTCGAGTTTGCGCTGGCGTTAATTGCCTGTTTGGTGATTCACGAGTACGGCCACATTCGCGCCATGAAATATTTCAATATGCCCACTAAGGGAATTTATTTGATTCCGTTTTTTGGCGGTGCGGCACTCACCGACGGCAAAATTAACACCCGCTGGCAGGACGTGGTGATATCCATTATGGGGCCGGTGTTTGGGTTGTTTATGTCGCTCTTGTGCTTGGTCATGTATTGGCTGACGGGCAGTGTTTTTTTTGCCGGCCTGGCGGCCTTCAATTCACTGTTAAACCTGTTTAACCTGCTGCCCATCTTACCGCTGGATGGCGGCCACATTCTCAAGAGCGTGAGCTTTTCCATGAACAGCGTGGTGGGGCTGGTGGCGTGCATCGCGGCGGCGGCTTTTGGCATATGGCTGAGCTACACCCTGGGGCTGGCACTGCTCGGATTTCTGCTGCTCATCGGCACGATTGAAATTCTTGCCGAATGGCGCACCCGCCATCAAAGTCACCTGTTACCCCTTGATCGCTACGGCCAGGTTTTTGCCAGTGTATGGTACTTTCTTACCGTGGGCAGCTTTGTGGCCATCATCTGGTATTTTGCGGGCACCGGTGATGACATGCTGGGGCTGCCGTTGAAGATTTTGCAGAGTTGATGTGGGTGGCAGGGGGTAAAGATTGTGTCACAGTACATAGGCGGTTGGCTTGCGGCCGTGTTTTTCGGTGGGCATGATCGGGTTTGAAAGGTCAGAAGCAATAGCGGCGCGCGGAGCGTGCCTTTTGCCGGCGGCTCAAGTTATTTTTGTAAAGACATAAAATATCAGAGGGATTTTCACAATGGCTAAAGAATACAGCCATGTTGTGATCGATAAAAAAGATGTTGGCTTTGAGCGACTGAAACAGCGGATCTGCGTTATTGGCTTATTAACTGCGGAGGCCAGCGGCTATGCAGATGAAATGTCTGCGGGCTCCAAGCGATTAGAGCGCCACCTCAACGTGTTTCTGTGGGATAGCACCATAGCGGGTGAAAAAGGGCGATTAGGTATTGTGCTCAACAGCACGCCAGATACTTTTTTACCGTGCGGGTACGCGGCCGCTATTTAACAGAAGAGGGACTATTGCTGCCCGGCACACTTAAGGGTGACTCTGGCCATAACGGTATACCAAGTGGGCGCTCTACTAACGGAGCTTGGGCCTATAAAGGCAACATTGCTGATATCAACTCAGTCATAGCTGCCTTCAATTTATCCGTAGGTGCTTGGCTGTCTAACGCCGAAAAAAGGGGCGAGCGTTAGCGAGTCCCTGTTACTTTGCCTTGTGAGAATTTTAAATGGCTTAATACATCACATTCTAGTTGAGCCTGAAACATGGATATAGGGCATATCGCTATACTTAGCTATCAAATCACTAAAAGTTTTTAGGGTATCTTCAATACTTAGAGTAGGATCTTTACTTTGAACAAGTATTTTTAGATATCGTTCAAATTCGATTGTTCGTTTAGGCTCTCTAAACTCTTCATAGATCATTGTTATCTCGACTCGATTAGATTGCTTTATAAAATTTAAGCGACCGCTACCAGTGGCGCTTTTAGGCAAAATGCTTCCAAGAGAAACATTGCCGACATATGCGCCGTCGATCGAAGTGACATTTTTAGATACTTTTTCTATATTAATGAGCCGTGAATCTTTTATTTTGTCGGGTTCCAATTGGTTTCTTTCCGCCCTGTCCTGCTCGCGTGCCCCGTCAAATTTGGCGACTTTTATCACATCATCTTCAAAACTAACTTCGACCCTGATACTTGTGGTTGGTGACGTAAACTTAAGAAGCCCCTTTTCATTCGTCTTATAGTCTCCGGCTAAAAAATATAAGTATTCTCCCCACGGTTCGATTTCCCAAAATATACCGTCATAAATGCTGGGGTTCGGCTCATTGATACTGTGATTAATCCATAATGGCAGAGAGCGAAGTCCGTCAACAGAACCAATTGGTTCAATTGTAACAACTTCGTGAGCCGCTAAGTTCTCAATGTGATTGCCTTTTGGGACTACAAATTTGGCTTTGGGTGATGTTTCTTTGTTATGAAACCTAGATGCACAAGAGGTTAAAAAAAACAGCCCAAAAACAATGAAAACAATCCAAATAATCGTTGCCACTTTACCCTCTATTTTTGTAGTCATCTCAAAATCCTGATAATGCCGCTATGTGGGGCTTTTGTTGTGTGGTGGATTTTTGGGGTAAAGTGGCGAAGCCACCCAAAAAGAAGCGTAGCAACAAAAGTCCCTACGATAGCATTGTTAGGCATTTTTTACCCACGCATTGATACTAGCGACAACATCGCTTGCGCTACACTTGTAAAAAGAAAGATTACAAACTGGAACGCCGCCTATACCAATGAACTTGTTTAGCTTTTTAACCTTCGGATTCATAAAAGCATTATCATTTTTGGTATGCAATATAAGCCACTGATTAACTCCAGACATCGGCATGACTTGCTCCTTTACAGATGCTCTGACGACAATACTTCGAGAAAATGCTACTGGCCCGAAATCGTCTATCAAAATCTCAGACTCAGTGACATATAACTTATTCCTTATTGATCGGTATATCCTATAAGCAAAAAATATCAGCATTGCTGAAATTGGTGATGCATATAAATGCATTTTTAAACCCAGTAATGTCAACCCACCTTCGTATAGAATATAGCTATGAACAAACAAAGCAATTGTTAGAAAAATAGCTATTATGACACTCATACCGGCTTTATCTTTACTTAATACCATATACTTTTCTCGATAGTACCGTCATGCCTAACAGTTTTATTATGCGACAAGGTGTCGCAGTTTAACTGCGACACCTTGTCGCATATCCACCTTAAGGTGCTTTAGGCGCCTTCGCGTTAACGCTTTAAAATCAAGCCGATACCCGTATTGGATGATCTAGACGCCAAGAATAGCGACAGGCTGTCGCTATTCTATTCGTAGTCAGACACTTACCGCTAGGCCGAGCAATACACAGCTTAGCCCTTGCCGTGCGATGGCAATTTATGCGTGATTGGTGGTGACTGGGGCGGGCGCTGCGGCCCGGACCCGCTGGGGTTGGGTGTGCGCTCGGCGCAAAGGCGGGGCTGTTGTGCGTGAGGAAAACTGTACGGCGCGGTTTTTCGGCGGGTTGTTTCTGGCTCCCGCGCGCCGGCGCAGCCACCAGAGCCTGCTGCCTGTCCAAAGTAACACCAACGGCAGGGCGGCCACTAACAGCCAGCTGGCCAATACCAGTGGCCCGGCAAAGTTGCCGATGTGAATGTTGTAGCGCAGGTTCCAAAGCTGGGTGGCGGTGTTGGCGTTGGCTGCGTTAAACACGCCCAGAGTTTGTCGGCCGCTGGGGTCGAGCCAAACCCAGCTGTAGGGGTGGGATTCGCTCGGCATTTGCAGGCGTACTTTGACTGGCTGTTCGGCACGGGTAGCGCGATAAAGACGCTTTACTGCCGCCGTTGGCAGCGCTTGATTTGCAAGCGCTCGGGCGCTGTCCCAGTCGAAGGTGGTGTTTGCCTCGGTCGGTGTCATCGCTGTGGCCATGGAAAAATTTGGGCCCTGCACGGGCTGATTCAGGGCACTTGTGAGCGGCGCGCGCAGGGTGGCGGGCCAGTGAAAACTGACGCCGGTGATGGCCACCAACAGCAGTGGCAGGGCCAAGACAATTGCCGGCAGGCTGTGCCACTGGTAGTTAAAGGCGCGCGGTTTCAAGTTTGTGCGTAGCCGCAAGCGCTTGCGGCGCGCACCGGGCGTTAACCACAAGACTAACCCGATAATGACATTGGCCATCAGGATTAGACTGCTGGCCGACAGTAAATTAGTTGCCCAGGGTTGTAAGTCTGGGCCTGTCAGTAGGCGGCGGTGCCAGTGCATGAGCCAGCCGTATAAAAAGTCGTCGGCTTGGCCCAGGCGTAATACCGCGCCGGTGTTTGGATCGACGTTGGCCTGTTGACCGTTGGCCAAGACCATCTGCCAGGCTTCGCTGTCGCCGTTGAGGTAAATGGCGTTTACGGTTTGTTGGGTGTGTTGCTCCACCGCCTGTACCGCACGGTTAAGTGAGGGCTGCTGCGCGTGGGTGGATACACGCCAGTGTTCGGGCCACAGGGATTTTTCGATTGGCAGGGCGTATACCAGCGCCAACCCGGAGAGCGACAGGCTTACCAGGGGCAGTAACGTAAAAAAGGCCAGCGCCAAATGCAGGCGCCGGCCCCACAGCATGAGGCTGCGTTTTAGCGTTTTAGCAAACATGCGGTGTGTGCATTAGAACTGATAACTCACACCCAGGTTCACTGTGGTGCCCAAGCTTTTGGTGTTGTAGCCGTTGTAGGTCAGCATTTGCGAACGCGCGGAGTAATAATCCTCGTTGAATAAGTTTTCCACACCGAACTGCGCCTGGACCGGGCCAAAGCGGTAGTTGCCGCTGAGGTTTACCACTTGGTAACTATCGATGGGGCCCTGGGCGCCCACATAGCCACTGCTGGTGGGTTCAAAGCGATCGCGGCTGCCCACCCAAAGGTAATCCAGGTTTAGATTAAAATCGTCGGTGGCCTGCCAGCGCAGTTGGCCCACAAATTTCGGCGCATTGATTTGCGTACCGTCTAGCCAGTTGTCGGTATCGGTATTTTTACCTTCCACCCAGGCGTAGTTGGCGCCGGCGGTTAAGGTATCGCTGACGGTGTAGTTGACGGCAATTTCATAGCCCCAGATTTTTTGCGGCGCGCGCACAGGCATGTAAACGCCGGTGTTGGCATCGTACACATTGCTGGTGCCTAACTCTGAGTTGCTGCGGTAGATCGCCAGTTCGTAATCCCAGTCGCCCAGGGCGCCGGCGGCGCCAATTTCGTAGTGATCCACCAGCGAGGCCTCGGTGCGAATCAGTGCGATGTCAGACACGGTGGCCGTGCGCAACAGTCGGCCCAAATCGGGTACGTCTGAACCTTGCGAGTAGTTGGCAAAGGGGCTGAAGGCCTCCGACAGGTTGTAGCGCACGCCCAGGTTGTAGGTGGTGGCGCGGTAATCCAAATCGCCACCGGTGACGTCCATGGCCACCGAGCAAGTGTCGGCGCTGCGACACAGGCGCAGGGTTTGGTAGTCGTCCACGCCGATGTCGATGGCTTCTTCGCGCACGCCGGCTTTTACAACCCAGTCGCCCACCAGGAATTTACTTTGCAAGTAACCGGCAATGCTGCTCAGGTCCATTTCCGGTACCCACATGCGGCCGTCTACCAGCGGTTGCGAGGTGGTATCGTTCAGGGCATCTATGCCGTAGATCAAGGTGGTGGACAGGGTGTCGCCGTCAAATTGCGACACAAAATTGGCTCGCGCGCCGGTTTTTTCCGATTTGATCATCGACTGGCCGCCGTCAAAGCCGGCGTCTGGATTGGCGAGCGCGGTGGAGAAGAAAAACACGTTTTCAATCTTTTGGCCGAAGGCATCCAGCACCATCTGGGTGTTGGGCAGCAGCGCATCGTCTGTGTAGTTCAGCATCACATTGTGGTTGCCGCGCGGGCCCTGGGGCACGCCGGGCAGGTCGGCATCGGTTTTGATGGCGTAGGTTTTTTCGCCGGCGTTGACGTTGCTGGTTACGTCGACCAGGTTGGCATCTTGCTGGCCGGCAAAGTAGCCGTAGGTGAGTGTGGCGCGGCGTTCGTCGGTAAAGGCGTAACCCAGTTTGCCAAAGTAGTTTTCGGTGCGGGTTTCAGACAGGCCGTAAATCAGGCCGATGATGTCGCCCTCGGCATCGCGCTGCAGACCGGTTTGCTCCAGGGCGCCGTTAAAGAGGTAACTTACCTCACCTTGGGTGCCGTCTACGCGCACCTGGGTGCGGTAGCCCAGGCTGCCATCTGGCTCTGCGGCGCTGAACTGAGTGGATACACTGGCGGCGCCGCCCAGGGCTTGATCGGGGCTGGGGCTGCGGGTGATGTAGTTGATGATACCGCCGCCGGCGCCATTGCCGTAGATAGACGAAGCACCTTTCACCACTTCAATGCGCTCCAGGCTAGCCGGGTCTATGGTGCGCACATCCAGCTGGCCGTTGCGCAGCGGCGTGGATTGCGGCACGCCGTCGATCAGCACCAGCGCAGTGCGGCCGCGCAGGGTTTGACCAAAGTTACTGGAGGTGCCGGTGGCGGCCGCCATGCCGGGTACTTGCAGGGCCAACAGCTTTTGCAGGTCTGAGCTGGTTTGCAGCTGCACCTCGATAGCGTCGGCATTGATGACCGTGACAGTGGCGGGCAACTCGTCCAGGCGCTCGGCGGTGCGGCTGCCGGTGACGATCATTTCTTCCATGGCAGTTTGTTGGGCAGAGGCGGCGCTGGCGAGCAGCATGAGAGACAAAGGGAGCAATTGGCGTTTCATGGGGGATGTTTCTCTAAAAATGTGAATTTGCTGCTAGGTATGATTGTGCGCGCATGTTAAATAAACATTAAGCGTAATGCAAATCGTTATCATTTGTATGTTTGGGGTAGCCTAGGCCCTGAACGCAGCTGAAATACGGGGTGTGGCCATAGGCTGAGCCCCAGCCTGTGGCCAGTCTGCCAGAGAGGGCGCGCGGTAACGGTGTGTCGCCCAATGGCAGGGGGGCTGGGTCCGGGTGGATTGCGGTGATGGATCTTGCGTGTCTGACGTGAAGGCCCGCCGGATTGATCGGCAGGCGGCCGCGAGCCATCACCTGCGGCCGGCAATTACCGGTGATTTCCCTACGCCATTGGCCCGCACTTTTTGCAACTGAGCCAAAGGCACGCGGCTCGCCGTATTAGGCAGCCGGCAATTGCTGTGGTGCTGAGCCGCGGTTGTCTAGCAGGTATTGAACAATCATTTCGTCGATGAGTTCTCTTGGCGATGTGTAGCCCAGAGCCTGCAATGCAGCCTCGGAAAAGTTCAATTGTTGCTGGGTCTTGTGTTCAAACCAGTCTTGTAATTGGGCGGCCGTCAGCTGCGTATCCTCCAGGCTGGGCTTGGTAATGCCCAGTGTTTTCAAAAGCCTCACGCCGGCCTGTGCCGCCGCTTTTTGCTCGGGATAGCGCGCGGTGCATTTACTGTGGCTAAGTGCTAGCGTCTCGATGCGCGCCGGCTGGCTTTGGCTTAACAATTGCAGTTTGGCCTCGGTGGTGATTAGGCTCTTGAATTCGGTTGCCGACAGATCGCGCGCAGCCAGCCATTGGGTGAGCGCGGCATTAGACTGTAGTTGGTGGCGCCGGCAGAACTGTACCAGTGCCGCCTGGTATTCCGCTGCGCTCACTGTTAAAGATTCGCCCAGGGCCTCTACGCAGATTTGCAACAGCGCTTGATGGCGGTGTTGTTGCCAGGCGCTGGTGTGAGACTTGAGGCGCCGTCGAGTGGCCGTCGCCAAAACATCTTCGGCAGCGGCTTCTTGTTGATGTGCCCGCGGGCCGCTCGCCGTGCGCGTGAGCCCCACCCAAAAGCTGGTTTCTTCAAAATGAAAGTTTGGCGTGTGTGGGCCGGCTGGATTTGCTTCCACTCGGGCTAGGTATTGCAGCGCGGCAATGGCATCTTCGCGCTTTTGGTTTGGGCGGCGCCTGCGTAGAAAGTCTTTGAAGGCGGCAATCTCCGTTGCGGGTGCGTCCATGGCTTCCAGCAGTGTTGGCCAGACTCTGTCTGGGTAGAAAGTGGCTTTGGCCGCCGCCAAGAGGGCTTTAGCCAACGACTCGCCAATGACTTGCTGTGCCAATGCTTCCGCCAGCGCTGAGCGGATATTGACCATGGCCTCCGAGGTGACAGTGAAACCTCGCTCCGAAAAGCTGTGCGATACCGCGACTTCGTCGTCGTCAATTATCTCGCCAGTGTTATATAGCTCAAAGATCTTCCCAATGCCCTGCATGCCAAAGGGACTAAGCTCGGCGGCGCGCAAGGCGCCCATGCTGGAGGCACCATAGACGTGTATGCCGCGAGTCAGCGCAAATAGTATTTCTTTGTGCCAAACCGCCGGCACCTGTTCGAACACACCGTCAATGATCAGAATGTGATCGCCGGGCGCAGCGCAATCGCGCACCAATTGATAGATGTCGCCCATGGCTACTGGCGGAAGATAAGTGGCCGGTAGAATTTGCTCGGCGTCTGTGCGCGCCAGGCTTGGGCCAAGAAAAACAAAGGTGGTCATGACGCACTACTCCCTGGCTGTGATGGGTGCTTGGTCGATGAGTGGGGGCCTGTCTGTGTCGATCGCTGCACGCTGCGCACTTGCCGAGTGCCCGCCTTTTCACTGGGCGCTGCCAGGCCAGAGACCACCATTTTTACCACCGGTACTTGCAATTCTGGCCGCGTTAAATCGACACGCACAATATTGCGAGCGCCGCGCGTGCGCAGGAGCGACACCATATGTTCCAGGTCTGCGTCAAAACTGTGGGTGCTGATGTCGCGGATGCGGGTGAAATCACACTGGCCGCGCTCGCTGCGAATGATACTGCGATATTGCGCCAGGTCGTCTTTGTTGCCGAGCTTGTTGTAGTCGCTCCAGAAAATATCGTCGCGGCTGCCGGAAATGTGTGTCAATCGGCTTTGCACCGCCTCTGTCAATGCACGCATGAGGGCAATGGCCGGCGCAGGGTGGCAGCCGTAGCCGCTAAAGGCAGGCAGCGAACGCCACCGGCCCTGGTCCTCGCCATCTACGATAGTACAGGCAAAGGCGGGCACACCGAGATCTGAGGTGATGTTGTAAACGCCCACCAATACGCCGGCTTCTGCCAGTTTGCGCAATACCGATTGACAGTCGGCATCGTCAATGGTGTCGAGTGCTACTTTAATATCGGCATCGCCCCTGCGGATCGCCAATTTTTTTTGCTCTATGGCATCGCGCTCGATGACTTCTGCGAGCGCATGACAACTGGCCTCAAGCAGGCTATTGCCCGAGGCCAGGCCATTGGTGGAAATCACAAAGTTATTTTGTACGCCCCCGCGCCCAGGCCAAACATAGTTGGTGCTAACCGCATCAAAGGGTACCCAGACCTGAGTGTTGTGCTGCAGGTCCTCACCTTGTAGCCAGTAGAGCGGCGTGTGGGGTTGGATCAGGCTCTCGGAATAGGTGCTCAAACCTTCGATATCGATAACCGCTTCGCCTTCCTGCAGCAGTCCTGCGTAGCTATTGTGGCGCGCTGGCAAGTTGATGTGTTCGCCGTGCCAACACTCAATAGACTCCATGAGCGCAGAAGTTTTTGCGCAATCGATATTCAAGCCCTTGCCCTGAGACGTCGATAGACCTCGGGAATTGGGGCGCATAGACACGCACACCGGAATGCCGATGGTGTCGAGGCCGGTAATATTGGCAATTCGCGTAACACCCAATTGTTTACCAATCGGCCAATAGCGCTCGAAGGTTTCTTTCGGACTGCAAAGTCTGTGTGTCCCCTGTGTGAAGGCCTTGCGGTGTAATGCGCCTGTGCCTTGCACAGATTGTGCGGTGCGCGCCATCCTTTTTCTCCGGTAAGTTTCGTGCATTACTTAGGTTGCGTGAGGTAGCGCATAGTGACCAATTTCTTTGCATCGGTGCTGAGTTGAAAGGCACTTTGCTCGAAGTTTGGCGAGCCAGTGCGCCCCATGGCGTCATTGCCAAAGGCCAATCCCTCTATGGGTATATAGTTGGGCGCCATATCGATGCGGGTGTTGCTGTTTTCGTCGTGAAACAGTGCAAATGCGTAAGTGCCTTTGGGAAGGTCATTGAAAGAAACGGTAACTATGCCCTGGTTGGCCTTTACTGTTTGCCTGCGCTTGCAGTCGACGGGAAAGGCCTCTTCCTTTGTGCATAAAACGGTCATCAGCTCACCCGCGTCTGATCTCACACCCTGCACGACAACGTCTAGCGCTAAGCCATCGTTCACTTCTCCCGATAGGGTGGTGGTGGCGCCAAACATCATTACTAAGCCCAACCAAGGTGTAAGTTGTTTTAGGTTTTTCATTGTCAAGCCTCTGTCTGTGGTAGGAAAGCCGGCATATGCCAGGCCGGCTTGGTGCTTATAGAAGTGCAGACTAATAGAAGGTGTGAAAGCGGCCTACTGTCTGATCTTATAGGTCGAAAAAGCTGCCTTTTCCCGCCGACTCTTATGGAGGGTTTGTCGGTAAGTCTTTTGGCAGTGTTTTAGGTCGGTTGATTGGAATGCTTCTTGAAAATTTTGTTGGCAATTTTACTTGGCAGTCTACCACCGACAGATCGTCAGCTGCCACTAATGACAGTCATTGGGTATTTTTACCCTGTAAAAAATAACAGTCTCAGATTCCGCGATTACTGTCATAAGTGACAGTCTTTCTGGTGTGCTATCAAATTCAACTAAAAACATTATTGCGCCTAAAAAATAGGTGTTTTTTCCAACTTTTAATTTTTTTCTCGGTGTAAATGGTTCGACTAATTTCGATTTTGTTTGGTGATTTTCTGTCGTTGTCAGCATCGAAAACTTTGGTAGTCTGATCTTCGTCGAACGAAAGAACGGCGTGCACGAAGATCAATACGCATCGCTCTTGTTAGGTTTGCTGCGTATTGATCGGAAGGCAATTACGTAACCAACACGGTGTATCAGAATACTCTGTTCACCGGTCACTAATGTTAAATATAAAAGGAAATATCAATGTCTGAGAACATCAACTTCAACGATATCGACGTAGACAGCCTGGACCTGGAAGGCATGGAAGTAGTTAGCATGAAAGATGCTATGGCCCTACCAGAAACTGGCGCGTCAAGCGGTCTATCTTCTTGCAACTCTTGCTCAAGCTGCGGTTCTTCTTCTAGCTGCACCAGCTGTGGTAGCGCAGAGAAGATTCAGTAAGTGGTTGGTTCTGTCGGAGGTGGCATGGCCACCTTCGGCAGGTTTTTTGTCTGTTCGAGGTTTTTACAATGAATGTAGCGGTGCGAGAAAGCAGAGCCACTGAGTCACTTCTGGAAATAGACGCCGTTGCGGGTGTAAACATCATGCAGGCGCGCAATCTCCACAAAAGCTATGGCCAGAAAAAGGCATTGAATGGCGTGTCGGTGGATTTTGTCACCGGCCAGACCACGGTCATCATGGGCCCCAATGGTGCAGGTAAATCAACCTTTATGGAGCTGTTGGCGGGGTTGATAGCACCGGACAAAGGTGGCCAGATCAGCGCCTTTGGCGAAGATGTCGTGAAAAATCCCCGATCACATATCGAACGGATCGGCATTCAACTTCAGGAAACTCGTATGTTTCCTCGGGCGACACCACGCGATTATTTGTCGCTGTTTGTCAGCCTCTATCAGAAAACCTTGCCCGTGAACGAGGTTGTCGAATGGCTGGGCCTGACCGACTTCATGGACAAAAAAATTAAAGACTTATCCGGCGGCATGGCGCAGCGTGTAGCGCTGGCCGTTGCGGTGATAAACGATCCCGATATCGTGCTGTTGGATGAGCCCACCGTTGGACTAGATCCCATTTCACGGCGCGAATTTTGGTCGTGTCTAAAGACGCTAAAACAGCGTGGAAAAACACTGATTTTTAACACCCACTATATGGATGAGGCAGTCAGCCTGGCCGATCAAATTGTATTGATCAGTGGCGGCGAGGTGGTCTTCAAGGGGGCGCCTGCTGAAGTGAAGGCGCTCGCAGATCAGCTTGCCGGCGGGCTGGATGAAGCTTACGAGCACTATGTAAACGCGGCCCAGGAGAATACCTAATGTATTTCAAACAACTGAAGTCCTACCTCTTGCTTGATTGCAAGCTGTTCATGCGCGAGCCCATGGTCATGTTTTTTGCGTTTGTCTTTCCCGCGTTCATGTACTTGGTGTTCGGCTACATGTTTAAAGATATGAGCTACGGCGGTGTGGGTTACTACGATCAATACACTGCCAGTTTTATGGGCATCATATTGCTCAATACGGCGTTATTTAATATCGGCCCCGGTCTGGCCATTTACAAGGAGCAGGGTTTTTTTCGGCGTTTGGTATTGACGCCATTGAACATGAGCGTGGTGTATAGCGCGACGACCCTGCGCTCACTGCTGCTGTTTGCCGGCGGCATGTTAGAAATTGTACTGATTGGCTGGCTGCTGTTTGACAAGGTGCCGCCCTTGCATGTGTCACAGATTTTATTGGCCCTGGGAATCAGCGCTTTTTCGTTGTTCTCCTTTGGATTTATGTTTGGCGCGCTGTTCAAGACGTCGGGTGCCGCGTTTGGTGCGAGCATTGTGCTATTTCAGGTGATGCTGATGCTGTCTGGTGCCGGTATGCCGCTGGATCAATTCCCATCGGTCGTTCAAGAGCTTACGAATCTTGTGCTCTTTAAGCACATAGTGGATCTGTTGCGTATCGCCTGGCAGGGTGAGCTATTCACGGCGGCTGCCATGATACCCATGATCGTTTCAGTGGTTGCCGGGCTCGTCTGCATTGCGATTTCAACAAAAATATTCCGCTGGTCGGCGAAGTAACAAGGAGAATAACACCATGCCAACCCTGGCCAAAAACTTACAGCAAGCACCGGTGCAGGCTAGCGAGCCGTCGGTGTTCTATCACCCCAATTACATTGTGCGCGTAGCGGGCGAACCCATTGACTTATTAGCCTTTGAAGGGCGTGGCCAAACGGCCCGCGCGATCGAAGCGAAGCACGCGCTAGAGTCGCAACTGGATGTCTGGGTGAGTGATGCTTGCGACACGCTAGAGCAGCTCATTGCCGGTCAGCAGGATAAACAATTGGCCCGGGACCTGATTAACAGCAAGCGCGCGCTGTTTAATCGCAAACACATAAAGCCCGCTGCCTTGGCGCGCCTGGAGCAATCGCTGGCGCCTGAGAGCTTTGCCGCGATCAACCAGGCACAGCGCGCGCTGTGTGAATTGGCCGAAGCCGATACACACATAGCCGAGGTATACGAGCAGGAAGTTGCCGCGGGTAATGCGCACCTGCAAACCGTTTGGCAGCAGCCGAATATTCGTCAGGGTGTTAGCTACTCAAATCCAAAATTATTCCGGGATTTTGAGGCAGAGTATGGCGTCGAACAGACTGGTAGATTGGCAGGCAAGAAAAAGCGCAAACTGGACGATACGCTGTTTCAATATCTCACGCGTTGTGCCACAAAAACCAGCCCCTTGTCGGCATTGACGCCAGTGTATGTAGGGCGCTGGTCCGAGCGCGCCGGTGAATCGGTCAACTTGGCTTTTGATGGTCAAACAGAAAACCGGGTGATGTTAAAGTCGGGCTTGCTCAAGCAAGTGATCGATCGCCTATTTTCCGACAGCGCGGTTTGGCGCGACACCATTCCGGTTCAGTTGAACAGCAGCTTGCAGTTTGTGGCGGGCGGCGTGCGTTTTACCCGCATAAGCAAGGGCAATACCGCGGGCGGGAAAACCTGGGGAACCGGCGAAGATCGCATCGATCTGAAACTAAATCCGCTGCTGCAATGCATATTGCACGTCATGCACCAACGACCCCCAATGCAGGTGACAGCGCTCATCGCTGCTGTGTGCCAGGTGGCACCCAAGTTGACACCGGAGTTCGTGGGCGAGTATGTAGAAAAATTAATTGGCGCCGGTCTGTTGATGCCCGATTTGCCCATGGCGGAACAGGCCGATGCACTGGTGTGGACCAAGCAGCTGTTGCAGCGCTTTGGCGATCGTTTTAGCGGCGGAATCGCCGCGCTTGAGCAATTGGCGGCGCAAGTGGCGGAGTTCCCCCAGGCTGCACACGGGCGCCGAGCCGAGTTAACGGAAGCCATTGAGCTAGGCGTGCAGGCATTTGCCGAGGCTGTGGGCTCGGCGGTAGATGCCCACCTGGCGCGCCCTGCGTTTTTTGAAAATACCTACTTGACCCGCAATCGCCAAGGCTTGTCCGAAGCGGCCATGGCCGGTATTACAAAAAACCTGGAAACCGTGCTGCAGTTGGCGCCGCTGCTGGATATGAACCAGAAGGTGCAGGCGCAATTTGCCGACTTTTACTTGCACAAGTTTGGCCCAGATCACGTATGTGATCAGCCGCTAGCACTGATTCGCGAGTTTGACGAAATCTACGGTGTGGCGCAGTTTGGTTTTCAGCAGTTGGTGGAAAAGCGCGCGCCGGCGTCGGACATTTACAAACAGTACTCCAAGATTGCCGACTCCTGGGATGCATTTTTAAAACCATTTTTACAGTCCAAAGACGATGTGGATATTACTGCTGAGCGGATTCGCTCGCTCACCGATCAGCTGCCACAGGCTATTAAAAATCGCAGCCTGTCACACAGTTATGTGGGGCAGTTGTTTCAGTCAGAAGGCGAGGCAAAGTTTGTAATCAATCAGGTGTTTGGCGGTAACTCCGGCCTGTTGTCGCGCTTTTTAGAAATATTGCCCGAGCCGCAGCTGGAGGAAATTAAGACTTACTTAAAACGCTGTGCGCGCCACGACGACTATGCCGAACTGCCGGGCGTGTTTGGCTTTAACGCCAACAAGCATCCGCGCATGGCCGATCGAGAAGTGGTTATTCCGCCCTTCGCGCCAAATTGGGAAGACACCGACAAGATCGACATCAATCGCCTGCGGTTTCGCTACGATGCCGCCACCCACAAGGTGTGTTTTGTCGACACCGATGGCCGCTTTCTGGATGTCTTCTACCAGGGCTTTCTGATTCCCAGTTTAATGCCCCAGGTACAGCGTTTTATTGCCATCAACAACGCCCATGGCCTCAATTTCTTCACCATTGGCACCCTGTTTAACTGCAATCTGATTAAGAAAGATGAAGTAACCGTGGTGCCGAGGGTTTCGGTGGACAAGTTGGTGTTGTCGCGTCGCATGCACCTGGTGCCCCGCGCCTTTGTACCCTCGCCCGACTTGCCGCCGGTGGAGTTTTATCAGGCGGTTCAGGCCTGGCGGGCAGCGTGCAACTTACCCGAAGAGGCATTTATCCGGGCCTTTCCCATCGGCGACGGCAAGGTGCCCGGCGTGGATAGCGAGGTTGACTGGAGCACTATCTCCTTTAAAGACGCCAAACCTTTTTACGTCCGCTTTGACGATCCACGCTTTGTGCGATTGCTGGCGCGCATTCTTAAGCGCAGTCCCTTTGATCTAACGATCACGGAAGTGTTGCCGCGTATTGATGATCAACATGTCGAGGTGGACGGTCGCGCCCATGTCTCGGAAATGCAAATCGAACTGTCCAAGCGAGTCTCTGACCCACTGCAGGGGAGCAATCTATGAAACACATTGTCCGAATAGCCTATTTTGAATCCGACAAAACGCCCTTAATCGAAGGGCCGCTGCGTCTGTTGGTGGAGCAATTTTGTGCCGAGCCAGGCGTCGAGGCTCTGGCCATTCTGCCCCATTGGAAGCGGGGCCCCCACGTGAACTTGGTAGTGGATTGCGCACAGTCCTATTTTGACGCGGTGTTCTATCCCGCCTGTGAGTCGGTGCTGCTACCCTGGCTGGCCGAGCATCCCTCCAGTACGGAATTGGAGCCGGCGCAATACGAGCGCTTGTCGCAGCAATTGGCACTGGTGGAAATTGAATCGCCGCCCTTTTTGCCACTGCTGGCCAACAACAGCGTCTCGCGCGATGTGTACAGCGCTAATGACACCTTGAAGCTGGATGCCTTTAAAGATCTGAAAGTGGAGTTTGTGAGCGACAGTCTACCCCTGGTGTTCGAACTCTTGGCCTTAAAAAAATCGGATAAGCGCGCTTTCTTCGTGGCCTTGAGTCATATGCTGGCGGTTTGTGGCACGCGCTTTGAGGGCGCCGGTCTATCGCGCGGGTTCAATTCCTTCCGCTCGCACGCCGAATTTTTTTACGTCCAGTACGATCAAAACGATCGCTTGCGCACGCAGTTCGATGCGGTTGCCGCCAAGTATCAGGCGCAGTTGCGCCCGCTCATGGAAACTCTGATAGAGGCGCCGGCTCAGTTTCAATCGGACGCCGAAGCCGACGATTTATTAGCTCGTTGGTTTACCTTAGTGGAGCGCTATGACACGCGCATCAAGACCATCGTCAATGACAATTATGAATTTCTGCGCCAAGAAAGCGTTTTTGTGGACAAGTTAAAAGACGTCGCGAAAGACATTCCTGCCGAGTTGCACCAGTCGGAAAAGGCCGGGCCAATGGCCCGCGCCATTGCCCAGGATGCAGGTCAGGCCATGTTGAATTCGCGCGAATTTATGGCCTATCGAACGCTGGTCAATTTCTTCTACTTTTTGTTGCCTATTGTGGGAATTTCGCCGGCAGAAAAATATTGCATTTGCAATATGACGGCCACGACCGTTGAACAAATTCTGGATATTACCTGGCAGGACCTCATGATCCCAGGCCACTACCAAGCGCGACAGGAGGCAGCACTGTGAATACGCAACGGTGGATGAAACCCAAGAACTATGTCTTCTTCAAGGCCGTGGAATCCGGCGTATTGTTCGAGGCCGGGCACAAAAACTTTGTGCTGCAGGGCAAAGGCATTTACCCGCTGATCGCCAAGATTATTCACTTCATGGACGCCGGTCATTGCATTGACGATATTGTGGCCAAGTTGCCACCCAAACTGGCGCCATTTGCCGTGCGGGTACTGGAGGAGCTGGCCGCCAACGATATGTTAATTGACGGCACTGCGGAACAGGCCATTGCCGAGCGCTACGCAAATCAGGATCGACTGTTCGAGTTTGTTAAATTTCTGCAGGACAATTTAGGCGAGTCCTACGAGGCCGAACTGGCGCGTTGGCAATCCGATGAGGTGTGGGTTGTGGGCAATGGCTACAGCGCCAAAGCCGCCATTAAATGCCTGGCGGAGTCGGGCGTGGGCAAACTGGTGGTGGGCCCGGTATCGGCCGATGCGGTGTTGCCCGGCAAAGATGAGCTGCTGGCGGCGCTGAATGCGCGGGCCGAACAAGACGACCGTTTTCAGTACGAACTGATTGATCCCGCGCAGTTGCTCGACCGACTGGCGGACAACACTGAAAAGCTGACGCTCTACGCCGCCGATAGCTACAGTGCGCTGGCCGATTTTTTTACCCAGCCCAACTACCCACGCCTAGTGCTTCAACCCTATATGGTGGCCACCGCACTGGCCGACCATGGCTTGGTAAGTCCACTAAACGAAGCGGGATGCACGAATTTTCTGGATGTGTATCAGCGCCTAGTGGCCACCGACACGCTGGACACACTTCACTCGCCCGCCAGTTGTGCACTGCTGGGCGCATTGGCGGCTTTCAATGCCATTAAGCATTACTTCGATATTGATACGCGCTACCTGCGCAATCACTGCGCCTATGTGTCTCCCCATTTGGAGGTCGATTATCGGGCGGTTTTGCCCAGTGCCTGCGTAAATCGCGAGCACCCGCTAGCGCCGGTAAATTATGCCGTGCCGTTTGAGCAGCCAGAGGGGCGGCCGGTGTCGGATTACGAGCACCTACTGATGGTATTGGCGCCTTTGTATGATCCGCACCTGGGTGTCTTGTCGAATCAGCCGGCATTGGCGCTGGCGCAGTTGCCCCTCTACCACGATGCCCTGCGCCTGCGCTACGCACAAGGATTGCAGTTGCCGGACGAGCAGGTGTTGGCCTGGGGTACCAGCGCAGAGGATGCGGGTGTGCGCGCTTTGATGCGGGCGCTGGCACTACTGGCTGCGCGCGAGCAGGGGCAATCCCAACAGCCCATTGTGGCGGGTGTCGATGCCGAAATCTGGCGGGCTCAGGCAACCGCACTGGCGCTGTTAACGTCCTCCGACAGCGATGCCTTTGCCAGCGCACGCATTAATCCCGATGAACTCGCTAGCGATGCGGTGCACATGTTGGTGCGCATTCTGAAACTCTACAACGCCGCAGACGTACACCTGGATGTTTACTGGACGCCGGGAATGCCGGCAGTGGGCGCGCGCGTAGTGAGCGACGGTCAGTTGTTGGGCGTGGGCTACGCCGACTCGCTGGCGCAGGCCGCGGTGGAGGCGCTGGGAGCCAGCTGCAGCCAACAGCAGTTTCCGGATGAGTCGCAGGCGTCGCCCGTGGATCACTTACGCAATTTGGCGGCGCCCGTTGCACAGATAACGGTGCAGAGCCTACAGGCGCAACTGGCGCAAACGCCGCCGCAACCTTTCACTTTACAAGAGCACCGCTTGGCGCCGCTGTTTGATACCGATGCCTACGTGGTGGGCTGGGTGTCCGTTGGCGAAGCTGACCGGGCGGAGACCATCGATGAACACACACAGGCAGGGAGCGAATAATGCAATCACCAGCGATTCAGACAGCCGAGTCGACACCGAGCCCAGTTCAGCAACTGCTGGCGTTCGGTCGCAACAGCCTGGCAGATTTTAATACACAGCAGGTGATGCTGTGCGGTCGCTTGCCCGACGTGCTGCCGAGCGCGCCCATTGTGGTGTTATTCGCCGATGCGCGTGCAGTGGCGCCGTTAGAAGCAGATCTTCGGCGCCTGCGCGAAGCGCGCAAAACGGCACAGGTGGTGGTGTGGGAACCGGCGGCTATTTGGCTGGCGCCGGCCATGCAACCTGAGTTGGCCGGTTGCTATGTGTGCTTTAAAACCTGGGCGCACAACAATCTGCGCGAAGTGCACCACTGGTCGGCAGACGATGGCCAGCAGGCGTTGCGCCTGGCGGTGGCCACTAAGCCTGTACCGGCAGCGGCACTGGACGTATTGGCGCTCTTATTGCGCCGTCGTTTGGCCGATCTGTTGGATCGACGCCCGGAGGCGGCGCAGGCAATCCGGCTGCAGCTGCGCGACTTGGCGGTATCGCGGCATGCCACCATAGCCGATACCAGCTGCCGGCTCTGCGATGTGCGCGACGACGACAGCGCCGAGCGTGCGCGCTGGACATTGGCGCCGCGCATGAAGCGGCGGGCATCGGACTACCGGGCGGCAAATCCGGGCCTGTCGGTCAAGCAGCTGCGGCGCCAATATGTGGATCGTTGGACGGGTCTGATCAAACACGTTTTTCACAGTATTAATTCCGATCTGATGCCGCTCTACGCCGCCGAAACGCCCATCTTGCACGATCCCAATGTGGAGGTGGGTTACGGCCGCACCGAGAGTCGCGAGCGCTCGGAGCTGGTGGCTATGCTCGAAGCGCTGGAGCGCTATGCGGGACAGTCGGCGCGCGGGGTAAAAAATTTGGTGCGCGGTTCCTACCGGCAATTGCAGGCGGATGCCATCGATCCGCGCCGATTTATTTTGCATCGCGAGTGCCAGCGCGAGCATCCCGAGTTTCACATGCAAGCCTACAGCGATGACTTGGAATACCATTGGAAGTGGGCCTATTCCTTTGCCCAGGCGCAGCCGGTACTGGTGCCCGAGCAGCTGGTGTACTACTGGCTTAAGCGCCACTCGCCCGAACTGCCCATCAATCGCTTTGTGTACGATTCGTCTAACGGTTGCGCGCTGGGCGGCTCGCCGGAAGAGGCGGCGCTCTATGGTTTGCTGGAAGTGGTGGAGCGCGACGCCTACTTCACCACCTGGTATGCGCGCATCACGCCGCGTGAAATCGATTTGAATTGCCTGGCCGATCCACGCAGCCGCGCCCTTATTGCGCGCAGCCGCGCCCAGGGTTATGAGCTGCACGTGTTCGATATTCGCCTGGAAATTGATATTCCCGTGGTGTGGGCCATGATCGTCGATCCAAATGCGGATGCCCCGGTGAAATCCTATTGCGCCGCCGGCGCGCACTTCGATCCGGAGCAGGCGATTTTCGGCGCGCTGGTGGAAGTCACCACATCCATGGGCGTGTACAGCCGCTCGCTACCCGCCTTTCGAGACAAGGCGCGCGAACTGTTTGCCGACCACCAAAAGGTGATCGAGATGAACGATCACGTGTTGCTCTATAGCCTGCCCGAAACCTACCCCTGGTTAAGCTTTTTATTCGCCGAAGACGGACGTCGCTACACGCTGGATGAGCTGTACGACACGCAAGCGCCGGCGTCGCTCGATCTAACGGACGATTTGCGCCGCTGCATCGACAAGGTCATGGCGGTGGCCGACGACGTCATTGTGGCCGATCAAAGTTTTCCACAGCTGACTTCCTCTGGCTTGAGTTGCGTGAAAGTGTTGGCGCCGGGGTTGTCGCCGGTCACCTTTGGCCACCAGTACCAGCGGCCTTCCCTGGCGCGCATTAACCGTGCCTTGAAGCATTTGGGCATTGAGCGGCAGTTGACCTACGACACCCTCAACCCACTGCCCCACAACTTTCCATAGGAGGCACTGTGCAAACTTTAGGGATCAAACAAGCCTGGGCCCTGGGCACTTATCGTCGCTTTGATGCGCTTAAAGCGCCGGCTTTTTTTCCGCCCCAGCCCGGTGCCATTGATCAACCGCTGATGCGCGAGCGCCGGACTCAAATTGTGCGTTTGCCCACAGACCTGCCTGAGCAATGGCAGTCGCTGGGCGATTATCTGACTGACCGGCGCGCTGCGCAACGCTGGGATTGGCCGCTACAGTTGTCGCTGTTGTTGCGCAACCTGGCGGCGCCGCAAACCTTTGAGCCGCTCAATGCCTACAAGATTCACACCCCGGTGCCCTCGGTGCGGTGTTTGTTTCCCTATCGCTTATTGATCGCCCTCGGCGGGCGCGAGCCGGCGCTGTACGAATACCACGCCAACTACCACGGGCTCGAAAAGCTGGCACCGCTCGCCGACGCCGACGCACTGTTACAAGGCGCACAATTTGCGCTCTTCGGCGTGGCTAAATACTGGAAGCTGGCGGACAAGTACGGCGAGTTTACGCCCTTCCCCGTGACCCTGGAATTGGGTGGCATGAAGGCGCAGTTCGAGCACTTGGTGCGCTTGCTGGGCTGGCGCGAAATGGCCTCGGATCTGGACGCGCGCGGGTTGGACGCGCTCGATGTATTGCATCCCTTGGAGTCCTGTGCCTTTGGCGTGAGCTGCACACCCGGCGACACAGATCCCTCGCGTTGGCTGACTCAGCTGCCCGTGCAAACCCAGCGCCTGGCCTGCTGGCAGGCGCGCGAGGATTTAAACCAGCGCTTCCCGCAATTGCCGGCGCTTGCCGCCCTGTTTAAGCGCCCGGTGCAGCCGTCGATAGCCGCATCTTCCGGCGCGCCGTCGGCGCCGTCGCTTGTCACTTCTGACAGTGACGAGGCCGGCCTGTCGCTGGATATACTGCAGTTAATTCGAAAGCGGAACTCCGGCAACGACAGCTTCGGTTTTGCACCGCGCAGCGGCGCGTCGAGCGAGTCTTTTTTGCCCGCGCTGGTGCAGCGGTTTAACGGCTTGAACGCGAAGCGGCCAGCCCACCAGAGCGAAGGTGCGGTGCAAGTGCACTTCGTGTGGTTGGATCGAAGCTCGGGCGATATCGCCCTCTACGATCGGCAGTTGCAGCGCCAAAGCCGAACGGAGCAGCAACTGTCGATTGATCAAGTGCTGCAAGCGGCGCTGCCGAATCAGCTGCTCAAATTCAACATGGCAGCGATGACCTTGTCGGTGTTAATGACCGTCGATGTGTCGGCCGCCGAGCGGGAGTTTGAAGGCGACACGTTGCGGCGTTTGCATCTGGAGGCCGGTTGCCTGGCGCAGGATTTGGCGCTGGCGGCAACCTCGCTGGGTGTATTTGCCAGACCGGTGCGCATGTTTCACGAGCGCATTATTGAGCAGGGCCTGAATTTGCCGGGCCAATTAATTTACCAGGTGCTGATGGGGTTCAGTCGGCGCGCCAACTACAAAATTGGATTGCTATGAAAGATCAAAGCGCTCAATGGATAAGTTTGCACGTGTTTCTGTCGGACTCTGCGCGTTGCCTGCGCTTTATCAACGAGTGGTTGAGTCGGGAGACGCGTCGATTGCAAGCTCAAGGGCTATTGCAGGCCTGGTTCTTCATTCGCTACTGGGAGGGTGGCCCACACCTGCGGTTGCGCTTTAAGCTCAACGATAGCGCCTACGCCGACCGGTTGCAGGCCGATATCTATCAAGCGGCTCAGCAGTACCTCAACCCCGAACCGATAAGCCGCGATGCCTATTACAGCGCCCACGCCTTCGATGGGCAGGCGTTGGATGCAAATTCACTCAGCTGGTACGACGAAGGCACAGTCGCGGCAATCGCCTATCAACCTGAATGGGTGCGCTACGGTGGCGCTGATGCCATGGCGGTGAGCGAGCAATTGTTTCAGGTGTCGAGCGAAATTGCCTTGGCGCTGGCGAGCAAAACTGAGCGCACATTGGAGCAACACATGACCTCGGCACTGGGGCTGATGTTTGCGAGCGCACAAGCGCTGTCGGCGGCCATTGCAGATGCGGGAAATTTCTTTGAGCAGTACGCCAGTTTCTGGCGCGACTACAACGACGACGCCAAGCTGGCCGAGCGCCAGGCCATGCAGCAGCCGCTTGCCCCTGTGCGCGCGCGCGTTGCGGCGCTGTCGGCTCAGCTGCAGGCGCAGGCCGCCGCCGCGACGCCCGAGCGAATTTGGTGGCAGGCACTCGGGCGTGCTTTGGCGCAGTGGCGGGCCATTTTTGAGCGCGGCGCACTCATTTCGCCCTTGAGTGGCGCGCGCGTTGAAAGTGAAGCGGACTTTCAGGTGGCCGTGCAATTGATTGTCAGTTCGCAGGTTCACATGATGAACAATCGACTCGGCGTGATTCCCGCGCAGGAGTGCTACCTGGCTCGCCTGTTGGCGGGCGCGACACAGGCGGTGGCGGCATGAATCTGTGCTCGATAGTGCTGGCCTCGCTGCGCGCCCATCGCACCCGCAGTGTGCTGTTGGTCATTACCATCGCCATCGCGTTTATGGTGTACGGTGTTTTAGGCGCGCTGCGTTTCTCTATGTTTGGTGGCGACGACAGCTACGCGGAGTCGCGGCTCATTATTACCCACGAATCGGGCATGACCCAGCCATTGCCCATCGCCTACCAACAGCGGCTGGCCAAGTTACCGGGCGTGGCCGACGTCAGCCCGGCCACCTGGTTTGGCGCCTACTACCAAACGACCAACAACATGTTGATGGCCTTTGCCGTGGATGCCAAATCCTGGGTGCGCCAGCATCGCGAAATGCACGCCAGCGAGGAGGATCTCGCGCGTTTCTACAGCACCGCCAATGGCATGTTGGTGAGCCGGGCGTTGATGGATAAATACGGCTGGCGCGTGGGCGATTCGGTGCCTTTGAAAAGTATCCTGTTTCAGCCATCCAATGGCGACGGCTTCTGGCCCTTTACCATTGCCGGGAGTTTTGAAAACGACGCCGAGGCCGGCGGTCGCAACTACATATTAATGCACTACAAATACCTGAACGAAGCGCGCACTAGCTGGGTGGATACGGCGGGGACCTATGTGGTGTCGGCGCTGCCCGGTGTGGATGTGGAGCAATTGGCCATCGCCATCGATGCCGCTTTTTCGGGCTACCCCGAGCGCACGGCCAGCGCCTCCGACAAGGCATTTCACACGGCGTTTTTCAAACAGCTGGGCGATATTTCCCTGCTCATTAAGGCCGTGGTGTCGGTGTGTTTTACCGCGCTGATATTGGTGGTAGGCAGCAGCCTGACCCTGGCCGTGCGGGAAAAGAATCGCGACATCGGCATCTTTAAAGTGGTGGGCTTCAATCGGGCGCGGGTGCTACTGCTGGTGGCGGGCGAAGGCATTGCTCTCATAGTTTGCGGACTGTTACTCGGCATTGCGGGCGCGCTCGGCGTCAATCATCTGGTATCGACACAATTGCCCGATTTGCTGCCGAATTTAAGTTTAACGGTACACGTTTGGTCCGAATTATTGGCCATCGCCGCGCTCATGGGCGTGTTGGTGTGCAGCCTGCCCGCCCTGCAGGCACTGGCGATGAAACCGATCCACGCATTGAGCAGCGAGCACTGATATGAACATGGGATTAGCGGCGCTGGTGCGCTTGTGTCTACTGGCGCTGGGAAATATTCGCAAGCGCCATTGGGTGTCGGGCACCATCGTGTTGTCCACGGCTTTGGTGGTGGTGGTGCTAGTGGGTTTTCTGTCTATGTCGGAGGGATTTTCCAAGGCGCTCGACAATACCGGCGCCGAGGATGTGGCACTCATTATGAGCCCGCAGGCGCGGGTTGAACTCAACAGCCAGTTGACTCGCGAGCAGGTTAATTTGTTGCGCGCGGGGCCGGGTATCGTATCGGCAGAGCAACCCCTGGTGTCGGCTGAAACCAGTGTCATGGTGGGCGCCGTGCAACGTCACACGCACGACAAAATGAATGTCAATTTGCGCGGCCTGGAGGCTCAAGGCCCCGCCATTCGCGATGGGTTTGCATTGGTGGCCGGGCGCATGTATCGGCGCGGTACCAATGAAATTATTGTGGGTCGGAAGTTGGCGCGCGAAGCGCAGGGTTTTGATTTGGGGCAAACCCTTCGGCTGGGCGGTGTGGACTGGCAGGTGGTGGGCATCTTCCAACTGACGGGCTACCTGTTTGAATCGGAAATTTGGACCGATCTGGCCAGTGTGCAGGCCGCTTATCAGCGCGAAAATCAACATCAATCGGTGCGGGTTAAATTGACCGATGCCAATGCGCTGGTGGATCTGGCCTTGTACATGGCGGCGGACGTGCGCCTGGATCTGAAAATTCAAAGCGAGAAAGATTATTTTGCCAAGCAGTCGGAGGGCATGGTGAACCTAGTGTCCTACCTGGCCTGGCCGCTGGCTATTTTGTTGTCGATGGGAACCTTTACCGGCATCTACAACGCGATGCACATTTCAGTGCGCGCACGCAAACGCGAACTGGTGGTGCTGCGCCAAGTGGGCTTCAGTCGTTTGGCACTCTTTGGCAGCATAGTTTTTGAATCACTGCTGTGTTCAATGCTGGGTGCCGCGCTGGGTGGCGTGTTGGCCTACCTGCTGTTTGATGGCGTATTGACCGCCACTGTCGGCAGCAGTTTCGATTCGCTGTCTTATGCGCTGACGGTGAATACAAAAATTTTAAGCTATGCCTTTTTACTGTCTGCGGCAGTGGGTGTGCTAGCGGTACTCGTGCCCGCCACGCAGGCGGCGCGCTATCGCTTGGCGCTGTAAAGGTATCGAAAGCGGTTGTGCAAGCGCACAGGTTGCGCAGAGGAGCAAATTGTGGATAAACGGCAAGCATTACTCGAAACACTGAAACGCGATTCCCAAGACAGTGCGCCCGTGGAGCGTCGCACCTTTGGGCGCCTGTGGCTGCTGGCTATCGCCCTGAGCGCATCGGTGCCTGTGCTGGCGTACATTCACTACGGCGACGATAAAAAAACGCCTGCCGCTCCGGCGCACGAGGCTCGCAACGCCGCCAGTGCGGACGCCACCGAAGCATCGCAAGCCGAGCGCGCGGCGGTGGCGCCTCGCAGCGCGGCGGTGTTGGAGGCCTCGGGCTATGTGGTGGCGCAGCGCAAGGCCACGGTATCGACCAAAATGTTTGGCTTGATTACCGACGTGCGCGTGGAGGAGGGCAACTACATTGAGGCGGGCGAGATCATCGCCACCCTGGATGATCGCCAGGCCACAGTGGATCTGGATTTACTCAAGGCCGAGGCCGAGGCCCTGGCGCTGTCGATTAAGTCGGCCGAGTACGAACTGGTGGCCGCCAAGGACGAACTCACCCGCGAGCAATCGTTGGCGAATAAAGGTTACTCCAACGATGCCCGCATCGCGGCATTGGAAAACCGCGTGAACAGTGTCACCAATAATATCGCTTTGGCCCAAACCCAGCATCGCGCGGCACTGCTGCGGGTAAAACGGCAGCAGCGTGCACTGGAAGATTTTGTCGTGCGCGCACCGTTTTCTGGCGTCGTCACCGAGCAGGCCGCGCAACTGGGCGAAATTATTTCGCCCAGTACCGCCGGCGGTGGCTTTACCCGCACCGGGCTGTGCACCATTGTGGATATGGACTCCCTGGAAATTGTGGTGGATGTGAACGAGGCCTTCATCGATCGAATTTACAAAGATCAGCAGGTGGTGGGCGAACTTTACGCCTATCCTGGCTGGCAGTTTGAGGGTCGGGTGATGCGCATTATTCCCACCGCCGACCGCGCTAAAGCCACCATTAAAGTGCGCATAAAAATTGCGCAGCAGGACGAGAAAATTCTGCCGCAAATGGGCGTCAAGGTCGTATTTAACGGCGCTCAGGGTTGAGCCCTGCGCCACTCAAAAAAGGATAGAGCGATGACAGACTACGCATTTACCCTAACCGGTGTCGATAAGTACTACGACGGTTGCGAGGCGCGCGTGCATATATTCAATCAACTGGATATGCACATACGGCAGGGCGATTTCTGCGCCATTGTGGGCCCTTCGGGGTCGGGCAAAACCACGTTGCTAAACATTTTGGGCGGTATCGATAGTATCAGCGGCGGTCAATTGTGGTTTGGTCAGCAGCGCATAGACGGGCTTAACGAGGCTCAGCTGACTGCCTGGCGTGCACAAAATATCGGTTTTATTTTCCAGCAGTACAATCTGATTTCCATTTTAACGGCGCAGCAGAATGTGGAATTGCCGTTGCTGTTGACGCGCATGGATGCCAAGCAGCGCGCCCGCAAGGTGGCCGCGGCATTGGCGTTGGTGGGATTGACCGAGCGCGCAAGCCACCGCCCCAATCAATTGTCGGGCGGGCAGCAGCAGCGGGTGGCTATCGCGCGCGCAATTGTTGCCGATTTGCCGGTGCTCCTGTGCGATGAGCCGACGGGCAATCTGGATCGCGAAACTTCCAACGAAATTCTAGATATTTTAAGCCTGCTCAACCGCGAGCAGGGCAAAACTATCGTGATGGTCACCCACGATGCCCACGCGCTCGGCTTCGCCAAAACCACCTACCAATTGGACAAGGGCCAATTTATCGAGGCGGCAATCGATGGTTAATGGATCGGTGGCGCTCAGCCAGGCGGCGCGCTCGGCGCTGCTGTCGGCGGCGCGCGCTAGTTTTCCGGAGGAAGCCTGCGGCGTGTTGTTGGGCGAGCCGCGCAGCGCGCAGATTGCGGTGCGGGCCTTTTGCCCGGCGGGCAACCGCGCGCGCGTTGATCGCGATTTGCAATTTGTGTTATCGCCCTACGACATGCACCGCGCGAGCCAGCAGGCGCGTGCCAGCGGATGGGATATTGTCGGTTTTTTTCACAGCCACCCGCGCGGCGTGGCTCGGCCCTCGCGTCAGGACTGGCTCGATAGCAATCCCTGGCCAGGCTATGTACACCTGATTGCCGCGCTCGACGAACATTCACACACCGGCCTGACGGCCTGGCGCTACCGGCCAGAGGGTTGGTGGCAAGATTCCATAGAGGACGCATGACATGGCAACGATTGTGATACCCGGTCCGTTAAAACTGCACACCCAAGGCGCGGCAGAGATCAGTACCCAGGGCGCTACTGTGGGTGCGGCGCTGCAATCACTGTCGGCGCAGTTTCAGGGGCTTGGCCGGCAGCTGTTTAACGAGGCCGGCGAGCTGCACAAATTCGTAAATATTTTTCTCAACAATGACGATATCCGCATGTTCGAGGGCTTGGCCACGCCCGTGGGCGAACGCGACACCATTGAAATACTGCCGGCCATTGCCGGCGGCAATAATTTTGCCGACTACAAGGCCAAATTAAACGCCGAGATTCCCGCCATGGCGGCCGCCACCTTGGCGCAGACTTTAGCCAGCGCCAGCGGCCCGCAGGTACTGGACGTGCGCACCGACGAGGAGCGCGCCCAGGGTTTTATTAAGGGCTCGTTGCATATCGATCGCGGCTACCTCGAGATGACAGTGGAGCGGCAGTTGCCCGATAAATCCGCCGACATCGTCGTTTATTGCGCCAGCGGTGTGCGCTCGTTGTTGGCGGCGGCCAGCTTGCGCAGTTTGGGGTATGACCGGGTGGTAAATCTGGCCCAGGGGTTTGAGGGTTGGAAGGCCGCAGGCTTGCCCTTTGAGCAGGAGGCCAGCCTAAATCAAGCTCAGCGGCGCCGCTATTTGCGCCATCTCAACTTGCCGGAGGTAGGTGTGGCGGGCCAAGTGAAGCTGCTAAAGGCGCGGGTGCTGTGCATCGGTGCGGGCGGACTGGGCAGCCCCGTGTTGACTTATCTGGCGGCGGCCGGCGTGGGCACCCTGGGCGTGGTGGACGACGATCGCGTAGACGAATCCAATTTACAGCGACAAATTATTCACTCGCTGGAGCGCGTGGGCGAATTTAAAGCCAGCAGTGCACGGGCGTTTATCGCACAGCTGAATCCCGATGTGCAGGTGATCGAACACCGATTGCGCTTGGCGCCGGATAATGTGCTGGAAATATTTAACGATTACGATGTCATTATCGATGGCACCGATAATTTCCCGACCCGCTACTTGGTGAACGACGCCTGCGTGCAATTGGGTAAGCCGCTGGTGCACGGTTCCGTCTTTCGCTTTGAAGGACAGGTGAGTGTGTTTTGGCCGGGTCGCGGACCCTGCTACCGCTGCCTGTATCCGGCGCCCCCGGCGGCCGACTTGGCACCCTCGTGCAGCGAGGCGGGCGTGCTCGGTGTCCTGCCGGGCGCCATCGGTATTTTTTGCGCCATCGAGGCGCTTAAAATTGTTTTGGATATTGGCACGCCATTAATCGGCAAGCTCCTGTCCTACAGTGCACTGGACGCGGGCACCCGCACCTTAAATATTCATCGCGATACATCCTGCCCCTGCTGTACGGGACACATGCCCGGGCTGGGTCTGAGCGAGACGGCTGACTACTGCTCTGCGTAATACTTTGCAGCTATCGTTCATACTTTTGCGCGAGTTCGCGCAATCTGCGAAAAAATCATCTTGTGATAGCCGGGTGGCTATGGCAGTCTTTTCAGCGTTCCCGGATATTCATCCGCCGTAATTCCCGCGAGGCCCTTCGCGTTAAGGCGTCGGCCTTCAAAAAAATAAGCTAGTAACAGCAAGGGATTGGTATGAACTCTGAAAAGCTTCATGCATTGGTGGCCTCACTCGCAGAGTTGGAAACTATTCAGGAAATAGAAGATGTATGCCTGAATTTTTCCGAGCTGTGTGGCCTAGAGTACTATCTGTTCGGCGTGTGCAACGCCACTTCCTTAAGCGCGCCACAAATATTCACCTTGACCAACTACCCCAATGAGTGGTTTGACGGCTACTTCGAAAATAATCTGCAAAAGAGCGACCCAGTGGTGCGCTACTGTTTCGAAAACAGCGTGCCTATTACCTGGAATAAACTGATGCAGATGGATCAGTACTGCGATCCAATTGCGGTGCAGATAATGGGTGAGGCTAAGTCCAAGGGGCTGATTGACGGTTTGTCGGTACCGGTGAAGGCACCCAGCGGCGAAATTTGTATTCTTAGCCTGTCTACCAAGGTGGAAAAAAACATTAAGAAGCGCCTGAATAATGTGCTGCCCTTTGCACAGTATTTTGGCTACTCCCTGTTTGAAACCTACTTGAAGATGAACCTAGGGCACGCGCCGGTGGTCTCGCTGACGCCGCGTGAAAAGGAAAGTTTGTTTTGGGCCTGCGAAGGTAAAACCGCGTGGGAGATGTCGCAAATCATGAGTGTCACCGAGCGCACGGCAATCTTTCATTTAAGCGGCGCCACTAAGAAATTGGGCGCCGCTAACCGTCAACACGCGGTGGCCAAGGCCATTATGTACGGTCTAGTTAAGCCGTTGCCCTAGGGGACGGGCGCAGTAAGTGTGCGACCGCGTAAGCTGCAGGCGACTGCAGTTGCCGATTATTGCGCTTTCACTGAGCTGCCAATCCTGTGTTGGCAGTGTCGCGACTTCCTGCGGTTGTGGCCCTGTGTCGTTGGGCCTGAGTGATAGGTGGTGAATAACCTCGTCGGTCAGGCCGCGCGACATCAGTTGCGATTGCAGGGTCAGGTCGGTGAACACCAACACATTACAGCGGCGCTCCGCCGCGCAAAACCGAAAAATCACCTCGGCGGTTTCACAGCTTCTGATTTCAAAAAATTCCTGGGCTTCGTTGGCCAGATTATCTTGCGGCAGGCTTTTCACAAACTCAGCCTGCAATTCCGAGTAGAAAATGGCCCTGGCCTGTTGCGCCAAAATGCTTAAATGGGCGTTAAACCCGAATTCATCCGAAAACTGGCCCAGAGGTACTGCGCGTCCGTTCATATCGGCCGCCGAAATACTGGTGACCCAAGGGCGCAAGCCAGTGAGTACCGACTTAGGGCCGGATGAAACACTGTGGGCGCTGCGATTAGTGGGCAGAAAGTGAATGCTGTCGCGCCACTGATCGAGCCACGCACGCCACTCCGCGGGTTCGTCCGCTGTGTCGTAGGCTGCGTCCAACACAACGCAGGCGCAATTCGAATGGTCTAGCGCTTGACGCAGACTGGGTTGGTCAAACAGCAGGTTTGACGGCGGCAGTGTCACAACCAAAGTATGCAACTGGCGCGCGTAGCGAATGATAGACGCCGCTAAGCGCAGGGCATTGGTGCCGGCGAGTATGGCTTCCGAGTGCAGATGCCGCCCCTGTGCATCCAGCAAAACCCAGCCTACGCTGGCGCGGCCAGATTGTTTTTGGGCACAGGTAATGGCCAGCACCATCGCCTGGGTTAAAACTTTCTCGGGCAGTGGGGTGTTGCTATGAATTCTCAACGAATACCTCTGTTATCAGCGTTGCGTTGCCATTGGCGGACTCGTCTGCCAATAGAGCAGGGCAGCTTGTGCTCTGTTGAGTGCCATTGTTGGCCGAAGTGGTCAATTGCGGTAGCTGTCAAAACTAGCAGGGTGACACAGGGCCCAACCTGGAAGGTAACGCGAAGGTAAAAAATAATTGTAAAAATTATTGCGCTAATAACAGATAGAAATAATTTTAAACCGTCGAAACCGCAGCGCAAATATGTAGCAGCAACTTAGTGAATTGACCGCCTGTAAGATCTGTCAGGCTAAGGATTTGCGTGTTTAAGTCGTTGTTTTATAAGAATAAAAAGTCTGGCTCATGCCGGGTGTATGTTCTGACAGCTACTGGCGGCCGCAGCCGAAAAATATATTCGATCTCGCACCTAACAAGAGGCGGGATCGATATGAAAAGCACAGTATTCACACATAAAAATAATGCGAAACAAGATGCCAAAGTAATCGACGGTATTCTTAAGCTAAGACACGATACGTTTATTAATCGCCTGCACTGGGATATCCCGTCTACCAATGGGCGCGAGCAGGATGCCTTCGATGAATTGTCGGCACATTACATTGCCGTTGTGGATGAAGAGCAGGAAGTGTGTGGTTGCTGGCGCGCACTGCCCACCTCGGACGACTATATGCTGAAATCTGTTTTTCCCGAATTGCTGCAGGGCGAACCCGCCCCCATTTGCGACGACGTTTGGGAGATCAGTCGCTTTGCTGTGCGCAAGGGCCAGTCTGAAAAGGAAAAGGGTAACTTCGGCAATGTCACATTGGATCTTGTGAAATCGTTTCACGACTTTGCCGTGCGCAATAATGTGAAGTCCTACGTCACGGTAACCACCGTTGCCTGCGAGCGCTTACTGCGCCAGCTGGGCGTAAATTTACGCCGTATGGGCGAGGGTAAATCGCTGCAGATTGGTGTGGAGCGCTCTGTTGCGCTTTGGATTGAAGTGGACGACAAGCTGAACATCACCCGCCACTGAGTTTTTGGCAGCGGTACCGGCGTACCCCTTGCGCCGGTTTGCTGGGCGCACGGGCGCATGGCGGGAAGCTTTGCTGGTCAGCGTCTGCGCCCCAAGAACACCGGCTTTGCGCCGGTATCCTCTGCACTTCTCTTCGATAGGTGTCGTCCCGTGCACCGCTCAGTGGTCGACATTTCCCAGCAAGTCTATTTTACTGTCCAGCGCGAGGGTTCGGCGCGTCAATTGGCGTACCACTTGGCCCGGCTGCAGGGCTCGACGGCTGTGCGCCACTGGCCGCAATCGTCGCGTTATTCTGCAGTGTGCAATCATAATTGAGGGAAAAATTATGCCACTAAAAAAACGCTATTCACTGCCGCAAAGCGTTATTACGCACGTTTTTGACGGCGAGGTCAGCGACAACAGTTTCTCGGGCTTTCATTCGGAGGCCCGTAAAAATCAGCAAAATGGCCGCATGGTGATTACGCAAATCAGCGGCGACGATGCCGTCAAACGCAATGCCAATAAGCCCTACCGCGCCTATGTGTCTATTCAGGTGGGCGGCCAACTGCGTGGACCGGAATTAAAGTCCATGTTCCCAAAAAACTGGCGCGAAGCCGACATCATTCGCTGGGCAGAGCAGGCGCTTACCGATCCCAGGGACTCCGCGAGGCCCTCGCGCGAAGCTTGGACCACAGAGCCAAGGTCCATGCGTTCCACCGGTATTGTGGGGCAGCAATTGGCGCGGATTAAGATCAATAAAGTGTCGTGCATTGTGCTCTATCAGGGCGGTGAAATTGCCTCTATCTACCCAAATATTGTGTAATCATTCGCTCGGCTTGCCGCGGCACAGGGGGCGTTGCGAGGTAAACTGCCCCCAAGAAAAATTAAGGAGAGGGACGGAAATGGGTATTCGATTTGCAGAAAATTGGAATTGCGAGGCCGGCTTGAAAGCCAAGCACGGCGAGCAATACGCCGATGATTACGATACGTTGGGCTGCGCCAGTTGGCAGCAAATGAGCGCTATGCTGATCACCTGGGCCAATCGCGAATTGCGCGAGAAACACGCGCAAATACTGAAGGATCTGGCGGCGACCATTAAAAGCCCCGATAGCGACGTAACGGTGCAACTGGGTTTTCACCAATGCGAAAGGTTCGACGGCGAGGATTATTTTCATATCACCGTGCTCAATCCTGCGGGCAGCACGGTGCATATGTTTAGTCGGGTAAAAAACTGGTTTGGCAATCGGCCCGACATTGAAAAAAGCTTTTGGGGCGGCTCCACCAGCCCCAGCCTAGTGGAAGAGCGCTATCGCTATATTTTTTGATGCAGTGGCTCGATTGCGCCCCTGTTCGGTGTGGTCAGCCAGTGCAGGCTGAAGAGGCCATCGCTGTCGGTCCAGTGTTGCACGGGCGTCAGTCCGGCGCTGCGCGCCAGATCTTGAAACTCGTTCAGGGCGTATTTATAGGAGCTTTCGGTGTGAATGCGCTCGCCTTTGGCCAGTGAAAAGCGCCAGTCGCCCAGGGCGACGGTCTGCGAGGTCAGGCTCTCCAGGTGCATTTCTACGCGCCCCAAATTGGCATTGTAAAATGCTAAGTGACGAAATTTATCGGGCGTAAAATCGGCCGCCAGTTCATTGTTGAGCCGGGTGAGCAGGTTTTTATTGAAGCGCTCGGTCACGCCGGCCTGGTCGTTGTAGGCTCGGTTGAGAACCTCCGAGTCCTTTTTCAAATCGACGCCTATCAACAGCGAACCGCCGGCGCCCACCACCCTGGCCATATTTTGCAGCAGAGCAATGGCGTCGGCTGGCTCGAAGTTGCCAATGCTAGAACCTGGGTAAAAACCGAGTTTATGGCAGTCTGGCAGCTTGGGCAGTTGGAGGGGTTCGCACAGATCCGCGCAAACCCCCGACACGTTTAACCAGGGATAGTCGGCGGCCAACTGGCTGGTGGCTGTTTCGAGAAAGTCCCGCGAGATGTCGATGCCCAGGTAGCTCTTTGGGCGCAAATCTTCCAAGAGTGTACGAATTTTTTTGCTGGCGCCGCTGCCAAATTCTATGAGGGTATCCACCTGTGGCGCCAGGGCAACAAAGTCGGATTTTTGCGCGTGCAGCAATGCGATTTCTGTTTGCGGGATATAGTACTCGGGCTGCTCGCAAATTTGTTCGAATAATTCAGAGCCGTATTCATCGTAAAAATATTTGGGATGCAGGGCCTTCGGGGTTTGGCTGAGGCCGGCCAGCACGTCCGAAAGCATGGTGCTGGGTGGCTGAGATACATCGAGTAACTGTTCCTGGGTCTGCATTACAGGTCCTCTGCGAGTCGGATGCCACTGAATTGCCAGCGATCGCTGGGGTAAAAAAAATTGCGGTAGCCGGGCCTTGCCTGGGCGCTAGGCGTGGCGCAGGAGCCGCCGCGCAGCACGCATTGGTTGGCCATAAATTTGCCGTTGTATTCGCCCACGCTACCGGCCGCAGCTTGAAAGCCCGGGTAGGGGCTGTAGCTGCTAGCAGTCCAGTTCCAGACGCCGCCGAGCCAGTGCGGCGCTGTTTGCACCGGATGGCAGCAATTCGGGTCCATAAACTGGCCGCTATGGTCTTGGCGCCGGGCCGCGACCTCCCATTCGGCTTCGGTGGGCAGACGGCGCCCGGCGAAGCGCGCGTAGGCATCGGCTTCGTAATAGCTGACGTGGCACACGGGCGCGTTTAGGTCGAGTGGTTGCAACCCGTGCAAGGTAAAGTGCCACCACTGATCGTCGCGTTTATGCCAATAGAGCGGTGCCTGCCACTGGTGTGTTTGCACGCTGTCAAAACCGTCCGACAGCCAGTGCCGCGGTTCGGCGTAGCCGCCGCTGTCGATAAAGGCTAGGTATTCGCCATTGGTGACCAGCGTGTCGCGCAGCTGGCAGGCCTGCAAATACACCGGGTGCGCGGGCAGTTCATTGTCGAAGCAAAAACTGCTGTCGTCGTGACCCAGGGTATAGAGGCCGGCCGATAAGTTGTGCCACTGGGGCGACAGTGCCGTTGAGCGCGGCAGGGGCGCTGCGCTGTAGGTGGGCAGGAGCGGGTTTTTGGCAAAGCAGTATTTAAGATCGGTGAGCAGTAATTCCTGGTGTTGCATTTCGTGCTGGCAGCCCAATTGCACGCGCTGTAGGTGTTCTGTGCTGCAGTGGGGAGAGGCCATAAACGCCTGCATGGCCTCGTTAACATAGCGTCGATAGTCGTAGACCTTTTGCACGCTAGGGCGCGAGAGCAGCCCGCGTTCTGCGCGGGTAAATTGCGGCCCCACCGATTGGTAGTAGGAGTTAAATAGCACGCCGAACTCGCGCTGAAATACCTTGTAACCTGGATGGTAGGGTTGCAGTAAAAACGTTTCGAAAAACCAGCTGGTATGCGCCAAATGCCACTTGGGTGGGCTGGTAAAGGGGGCGGCCTGCAAGCCGTAGTCTTCCACGATCAAGGGCGCACACAGGGTTTCTGTGACGGTTCTTACACGATTGAACTGATCTAACAGCGACTGCGTGTCAGCGTTGTGCATAAATAAAGTTACAGCGTGCGTTGTGGCGGCCCGTTGCCGCGTGAAAAATTTTTTGGGGTGCTGTACAAACTTGGTTGTACCCAGTCTCCAGCAAATAGCACCCAGGCGCATTGCAAGCACGGCGCGCAATGACGCGCACGAAATTCAGTTTAGCTGGCTTGAGCGCGGTGCGCGCAGTTTTGGTACGGCTATGTCTGTTTTATCGGCCGTTGCCTTCTCTGTATCGCACTTTGCTCAGGCCATGTTACACAAAGGTGACTGGCTAACTATCCCTCGCAGGTACGAATTTTGCCGTGCGGCTCGCACGCGGATGATTGGGCTTGCGACATTCGTCCAAATCCCGCGCCGGGTGGCGCGGGTGGTGGGAGTGCTTCAGGGCGCGATCTGTAATGTGTCCAACACGTCTTGCCAGTGCACTAACTTAAAGTTCTGGCCCGCGTTGGGCATAAGGTTGCGGCCATCTTGTACCACTAGCAAACCACCGGGAAAACGATCGCCCAGAGCCGCGCTGGTAACATCTAGGCCATCGGTTTCACTGCTGCCGTCGATGCCTGTGCGCCCGTCCAGGCCGACGCGAAAGCGACCCAGCTAGGAGTAGGGCGGTGCCGTCTAATAAATCAGACAGCTGTCGTTGCCCTGGCTGGAGACCACCAGCAAGTTGCTGCCATCGCCGCGCCGGGTGGCCACCGATAGGCCCTCCACGTCCGCGTGTAGCTCCCGACCCACTTCGGCGATCAGTTCTAATTGGGTAGCTGCTTCGGGGCGCGCATCGGCGGCCCAGATACCGCGTTCCTCTTCGCCCATGAACAGGATGCGGCGCTGGGTATCCACCGCGCAGCCCTCTGGCTGGGAGGCCAGTTTAAAGCGTCGCTCGAGCTGTAGTTGCCACGGGTTCGGTTGTTGGTTATTGGGTGCGGCCATCTTGGTATCGTGCGCGCGATAGCGCAGGGTGTAGTGCAGCACCTCGCCGTTCTTGTCGTTCACAAAAATGTGGTTTTGTTGGTCGTAATAGGCGCTGCACAGGCCGTAGATTTCCCGCAGCGGTGTGCCCAGTTGCGTTGCTTTGTGCACCTCGCCCTGGGGGTTGATGGTGTACACCACCAGGCTGTTGTCGTCGCGCCGGCTCGCCACCGCAAGGGCGTGGTTGGGGGCGTGATGGGCGGGACTGACGTCCACGTTATTCAGGCGCCCGTCGGGGAAAAACTGCAAGACCTCGCCGGCCAGGTTGTACACGTACAGGCCGGCTTTTTTGTGGGTGCCCAGTACCCGCGATTGGGCGGGGTTCTCGCTGTTGACCCATATGGCAGGGTCATCCATGGCATCGCCGGATTTCGCCGCCGGTGCTGTTTCTACTCGAGCGGTGACAACGGGCAGCAGGTCGACGCTGGGCAGCGTACTGGCGATGCTCGGCAGGGGCTGCCTGTGGCGCTCAGTACCGCTAAACAGGGTCGCCGCGCCCGACTCGACGACTAAGCCAGTGGGCGCGAAGGGCAGGCGCCAGTGTGCGGTGGTCGCGCTGGCGTCGAGTTGCGTGTTGCTGGGCGCTAGGTGCCACAGCTGTTGTTCGGTGCTGGCGATGACAGCGCCGGCCGGCGTGGTGCGCAGGTGTTCTAAATTGTCGGCCAGCGAGCCGAGCGGCGCCTGCATCAGCACCGGCGCGCGCGCGGGCATGGCTTCGGGCTCTGCCGGTAGACGCCAAAGGCCTATGTCTTCTTCGTGCAGATACAACCAGCCGCGGGCGTCATCGGCGGCACACAAATCGACGCCGTAGGGCACAGGCAATTGCCGCACCAAACGCGCCTGGTCGAGCGGTTGCTGTGCCTGCGTCAATATCCATTGTTGGCTGGCGCCCCGACTGTCCTGCACAAAACTGTAGAGGTGGTTGGATTGTGCACTCAGGTAAAGGCATTGCGCGTCGCCGAGTTGATCGGGCAGTTCCACTCGCGTGCGCAGGTGCAGCCCCTGTTCGTTGAGTTCCAGCAACAGTAATTGGTGGCCACCCTCTGCCAGTGCCGCGGCGAAAGGCGCGCGTACATCCAGGCTTTCAAACGCGCCGGGTAAATTAAATTGCTCGTCGTGGGTGTGCCAGTGCAGGCCCTCGCGGGTGAGGCTTAGGGTGCCAGCGGCCAGCGGCCAGCGCTCGATGGCGGCATCTGCGTGCTCGGCAGCTAAGGTCGCCAGCTGTGGGCCGCCAGCACAGGCCAGCAGCGGCACACACAACAACATTTTGCATAAAGAATACTTCACGGTGGCTCCTTAAAAACCGGTGTAACTTAAGCCCACCTGATAGGTGCGGCCGTAGCGTTCGTATTGCGCGTTGTAGCGCGTTTGCTGGGTGTAGGCGTAGTAGGGTTGGTCCGTCAGGTTGAGCGCGTTGCCGTACACCATCAGGTTGGGCGTCAGGTGCACCTTGGCAATAAAATCCAGTTGCAGATGATCGTCCTCGTAGCTGTCGTAGCGCGCGTCATCCAGTTCGCCTACCTCCACCAGGTAGCTGGATTTATAGGCGGCCGACACGCGCACGTTGAGCCAGTCTGACTCGTAACCCAGCGCCAGATTGGCAGTGCTGTCCGACTGGCTCGGAAAGGGAATGGCGCGCGCTTGGGATTGGCCGTCGTCGATATAGGAAATGCTGGCTTCGGCGTCGGTAAATGTGGCGTTGGCACTGAGCAACAAGCCGTTCCAGGGCGCGGCTAGCGCGTCGAACTGTTTCACCAGCGCCAGCTCCAGGCCGGTGAGCTCGGCGCTGTCGCCATTGATGTAGGTTTCGGCTTTGGCGTAATTTTCATAGCCGTTGCTGCCGGCAATGTCTGAGGCAAAGATGACGTTATCTATGTCTTTGTAAAAGAATCCGGCCGATACCACGCCCAAGCGGCCGAGGTAGTGTTCGAGACTGACGTCGATATTATTGGCGGTGAGCGGCTGCAGGAGCGGATTGCCAAAACTGGCTTCCAGTTCGCCGTCGTCTTCTTCCAGTAGTTGGCCCGGTGCCAACTGTTCAAAAGTCGGGCGCACTAAACTGCGAGTGTAAGCGGCGCGCACCAAGGTGTCGTCGGACAGTTCGTAGCGTGCAATGAGCGAGGGCAACCAGTGGTGATAGTCGCTGTCCACATTGCGAGGGGTTACTACCTCTTGGGTGTCATCGTAGCTGTAGCCCTGCGCGCGGGTGTGCGTGGCCTCGTAGCGCAGGCCGCCGATCAGCGTTAACTGTGCGCTGCGACCGGTCAGCATGACGTAGGCAGCGTCGACATCTTCATCGATGCTAAAGTCGTTGAGGGTCGATTCCACGGCATCTTCGTAGCCGTCACGTCCCACCGTGCTTACCAACTGGTGAATGCTGGCGCCGTTGATGCCGTTGCCAAATTCACCCAGGCTGTAATCCAATGGGCCGCCGAGGTGAGCCGACAATTGTAACTGGGATTCGGTAACACCGGCCTCGGCTAAATCTTCCAGCGACCAGAGTTGCTCGTCATTGTTTTTCTCGCGGCGATGGGCTTTGGCGCCAAACTTTAGCGTCACAGTGCTATCGCCCCAGTCGAAGTCGCGCAAGGCGTCTAGGCGCAGACTGCGGTCGGTATCGGTGGCCCGACTGTTGGCCACTTCGATGCTGTCGAGTTCGAAGTCGTTGTAGTGATACAGGTCGCCGTACAATTGCGGTTGCTCGCTCTGGCGAACCGCAATTGGCAAGTCCTCTACCGACTCGAACACCGATTCCAGGTGGTCAGGCGTTTTCTCATCGGATCGACTCCAGCCCAGTGCTAGCGACACCTGCCAGAGCGACAGTTGATGTTCGCCGCCCAGTGTCAGGCTCTGAATGTGTTGAGTTTCCGTGCGTTGTTTAAGCTCGCGCGCACTAGCGGCTGTGGCCGGCTCGCCATCGGGCAGCACGCCGTCGTCCCACTCGGCGCGCAATGCGTTGCGCTGCTCGGCGTCGGAAAATTCGCTGTGTAGACCGCGCAGGTACCAGTGCTGTTGGCCCGTTGGGTGCCAGTCGATATTGGCCGCCAGACCCTGGCGCGTGCGCGTAATTTGATAGTCGCGCGCCTCGGCTTCGGTAAGCCGTGCCGGCGTTTCATCAAAATCCCAGGCGCCGCCGGTTTCGGTATTGTCCGAGCCAAAGTTGCGCTCCGACCAGCTGCCCGACAAGGCGATGCCAAGGGTCTCGTCGGCGAAAATATCGGACCAGGCGGCCGTGAGTTTGGGGCTGGTTTCCTGTGTCAGGCTGTTGTAGCTGGCATCGGAGCTGACTTTATAAAAGCGACTCTCGCGATCAAAGGCCGAGGCGCTTTTGATGTCGATGGCGCCGCCCAAAGAGTCGGCGTCCATGTCGGCGGTTAAGGCTTTAGTTACGGTGAGCGATTGCACCAGATCCGAGGGCACCACATCCAGGGCAACGGCGCGGCGGCCGGCCTCGGGCGCGGGCACGCGCAGGCCGTTAATGGTGACGGCGTTGTAGTCGGGGGCCAGTCCACGCACGCGCACAAAGCGGCCCTCGCCCTGGTCGCGCTCGATGGAGATGCCCACTAAACGCTGCAGCGATTCGCTGGCATTGGCATCGGGAAAGTCGCCGATGGCATCGGCGCTAGCGACGGTGATCAAGTTGTCCGCGTGGCGCTGCGCGCGCAGCGACTTGCTGGCCGAGCCGGCCTGGCCCAGAACGATAATTTGTTCCAGTTCAGTATCGGCGGCGTGACTGGGCGCCGCGCTAGGCGCCGTGCTTGTCGTTGAAATTAGGCCTTCGGTTTGCGCAGCCAGTGTGTGCGGCAGGGCCAGTGCACAGGCCAGCGCGAGGGGTGAAAGTTTCAAAGTGCGAGCTTGCATGACGGTATCTCAGTGGTTGGTCAGTGCGGCTCACCCTAGGCTGTGGGAATGACAGAATTGTTGCACCTGCACGCCAAGTCTGCGCTTAAGTGACCGGGTCTGATGAGCTCAATGAGCAGTCGCCTCAGCGCGGGTTTGGTCACTAAATTGTCACCTTTCCCGCGCTAGGCTGGCGCCATGTTGGGATATTACTTACGTCATTACGGCCGCTTTATGCTCAGCCACCACGGCCAGCGCTTGCTGGCGGTGCCGGTGTTGGCGGTGGTGTTATCGCTGCTGGCACTGCAGGTGGGCGAACTGAAAACAGTGCTGCATATGGGCGACGTGTTAGGTGAGGGCCTGGCCTGTGCACTGGCGTTGTGCTGGCTATTGCTGTTGTTGTGCGCGCGGCCGGCAGGGCGGGTGACGCACATTCTGTTCGTGGGTACCTGGGTCTACTGGGGTTACACTTGGCTGGATTTTCTCGACGAGTTTATTGGCTACCCGGACAGCAGTCGCCTGCTGCAAAACCTGGAGGCCTTTGCCGCGCCGGTGGCAATGTTGGTGCTAACTTACGGCTTGCTGGAGTGGCTAAAAGAGCAGCGCCAGATTAATCGGCAATTACAAAGCCGCGAGGCCTTTCACCGCGAGTACCGGCAGGTGGACCTGCTCACCAACTGCTATAACGCCGACTATCTTCAGCACCAGTTAACCTTGGCTCAAGAGCGCGATGCAGCGCTCAATTTAATGCTGATAGACGTGGATAATTTTCGCCGTGTGAATCGCACCGAGGGCCCGCTTCGGGGCGATCGATTGCTGCGCGACCTGGCCGAGGCCCTACTGGCCCAACTCACCGGCAGTGATTGTGTGTGCCGCCTCAGTGGCGATCGATTTGCGCTGTTGCTGTGGGGGCTGCCCGAAGCGCTGGCGCAACAAACTTGCGCCCATATGATCGCGCGGGTCGAGCGGCAATTGGGGTTGTCGCTGACTGTGGCGCCGGTCTGCCGGCGGACAGGGGAAACGGGTGCCGCACTGCTTGCCAGGGCCTCGGCACAATTGCAGCAACGGCGCGCGGCGCGCCCGCAGGTGGCTGCGTGATGGCCATGTGGACGGCAGACGATAACATCATGCGGCCAATCATTGCGGCCAAGCTGTACGAAATTTTGGCCGGCCGTTATTCGCAACCTGGCCGATTTCTGGTGGGCACAGGATTGTTTGCCTCGAGCTTTGCGCAGTCGGCAGCGCCCATCGCGCCGAGCCAATTATTTGCATTGGTCGATGGCGTAGCGCGCAACGGCGAGCGCGATTTGGCCGGCCATTTGGGCCAACGCTTACTCTACTGCGAAGAGCCATTGGCGCGAGCGCTGCTGTGTGCACCGAGCTTGGCCACCGGGTTGCGCTGGCTGTCGGCCTACCATCGGCTGTGGCAGCCCCAGGTGTTTGTGCGCACTTGCCAAAGCGGCGGCTTTTTTCATATCGATTTGCACTGTTGGTTGGCACGCGCAGATTTAGCGCGCTTTTTTCTACTTGCCAGCAGTAGTTTCTTACACGCGTGGCTGCGCGAGTTATTGGGGGTGCAGGCCCAGTGGCAACTGCCGCTGTCCGCCAACCAGCTGTGTGCCGCTGGGGTGGAATTTTTGGGGCCGGAGGTGCAGTGGCGTCGGCCCCTGTGGCGTCTGTCTGTGCCAATGGCGCTCTTGCACGCGCCGGTGCCGGAAACTGAGGCTGAAGCGGATGCCGAGCCCTGGCTGCATCAGTGCGCACAACAACTGGCGCGCGTGCCGGCCGGCCCGTATTTTTTACGCAGCCTGGTGAGGGCCTTGCGCCGGCAACCCGACCTGTCGCAGCAGGCGCTGGCGGCTCAGTTCGATTTGAGCCCGGCCACGCTCAAGCGCCGGCTCAGGCGCGAACACACCCATTTTCAACACTTGCAGGATGCCCTGCGCGGCCAGCAGGCGCTGCATTTAATTGTGGATCGGGGCTGGACCAATCAGCGCCTGGCCGATTTTTTTTCCATTAGCGATGTCAATAATTTTCGCCGCGCGTTTAAACGCTGGACCGGCGCCAGGCCGAGCGAATTGCGCTAGTCTGCCGAGCTTCCCGCAGGCCCACCGCGCTGCCAACTGAAGGCCCACCACGCCGCCTGTATTGGCGCAGCGGGCACCCTGTGCCACACTGCGCCGGTGTATTGAGTGGTGGGCAATGTCATGCATCGTCGCGATTTATTGAAAGGTCTGGCGCTCGCGCCCTGGCTGGCCACTGTGTCGGCCTCAGTGCAAGCGGCGCCCCTGCGGCCGCAGCGCTTGCAGCCCGGCATGCGCGTGGGCCTGGTGGCGCCCGCCAGCAATGCCCGCGAAGACCAGGAAATTGATTTTGCTGTGGACATTGTCAAGTCGCTGGGTTTTGAGGTGGTGCCGGGTAAACACCTGTACCGGCGCGACCAGTACCTGGCGGGTACCGATCAACAGCGCGCTGCGGATGTGAATTCACTGTTTGGCGATCCTCGGGTCGACGCCATCTTTTGCACCCGCGGGGGCTATGGCACACCGCGCATTCTACCGCTGCTGGATTACGCAACCATTGCCCGCAATCCAAAAATACTGCTCGGATTTAGCGATATCACCGCATTGCACAACGCCATTTATCAGCGCACCGGGCTGGTAACTTTTCACGGTCCGACCGCGGGACAAATGTTCAGCGACTATACGCTGGGGGAATTTGATCGCATTTTAATGCGGGCCCAGGTGCCCACCCCCCTGGCCGCACCGCCGGCGCTGCCCGCCAAGCGCGGTCGTGCCGAACAGGCCAATCGCATCACGCGATTCGTGGGCGGCGTGGCGCGCGGGCGCCTCGTGGGAGGCAATCTGACTTTAATTTGCTCGCTCATGGGCACGCCTTTTGCGCCCGATTTTCGCGGCAAAATATTATTTTTGGAAGATGTTGGCGAAGTGCCTTATCGGGTGGATCGCATGCTCACTCAGCTCTGGTTGGCGGGGGTATTTGAACAGGTAGCGGGTGTGGTGTTTGGCAAATTCACCGAGGCCGAGCCATCGGGCCCAAGTTTCAGTATGGAGGCCGTTATCCGGGCACGTTGCGGAGGCCTGTCGGTGCCGGTGATTCGCGGACTGATGATTGGCCACGTGCAGGATCAAAGCATTATACCGGTGGGTGGCTTGGCGGAACTCGACGGCGACGCGGGAACGTTGACGTTGTTGGAATCGGTATTGCGCTAATGGGCGTGGCTTTCGTCACGGATAATTAGCTCGGCGTCCTCGCGCTGCGTTGCAACCGCTCTCAAGGCTAAGTGGAAATTTCTATGATTGATCCGAATTGGACATCGCTGTTGCCACCACTGGTGGCGATTGGTTTGGCTCTGCTAACGCGGCAGGTCTACCTCGCATTATTTGCCGGCATTTGGCTGGGTTTTTTTCTGCTGCTCGATACCGGTGTCGTGGCTGCGCTCGGGGCCGCTATCGAGGGCAGTATCGCGGTGTTGGCCAATCCGGGCGATGCGCGGGTGGTGGTGTTTACGCTGGTGATTGGGGCGTTTATTTTGACCCTGGAGCGCAGTGGCGCCGTCGCCGCCTTTGTGCGTTTGCTCGAGCGATCGCGTTGGGTAAACAACGGCAAGCGCTCCCAGTGGCTGGCATTTTTCATTGGCATCGGCATTTTTATCGAGTCCAATATAACGGTGTTGGTGTCGGGCACAGTGGCGCGCCCGCTGTTTGATCGCTTTCGCGTGGCGCGCGAAAAGTTGGCTTACATTATCGATTCGACTTCCGCGCCCATTTGCATATTGATTCCACTCAATGCCTGGGGTGCCTTCAATTTGGGGCTGTTGGAGGGTTTGTCGGTGGCGCAGCCGCTGCGCGTGCTGGTGGCCAGTATTCCGCTCAACTTGTACGCCATTTTTGCGGTGCTCACCACCGCTTGGGTCATCGCTCGTGGCGCGGATGTGGGCCCCATGGCGGCTGCGCAGCAACGCACCAGTGGCGGCGTGGTGGGCGGCGTGGATGTTGGGTCCGGTGGCCACTCTGACGGCAGTGCGCCGGCGGCCGGTGCGTCGGGTATGTTGCTACCGGTATTTGCGTTGATTTTGGTGATGCCCTTGGGCCTTTACCTGACGGGCGACGGAGATCTGATGGCGGGCTCTGGGTCAAAGAGCGTGCTGTGGGCGAGCCTGGTGGGCTTGGCGGTGGTGTCGGGGCTGGTACTGGCGAAGGGCACCTTGAATCTGGCCCGCTTGACTGATACCTGGATGGAGGGTGCCGGGCGCATGCTGCCTATCGCCACTATTTTAGTTTTGGCACTGGCTTTGGGCGCCGTGGCCAAGGCTCTGGGCACCGGCGTGTTTGTAGCGGGGCTGGTGGGCGATACGCTGCCCGTGTCGCTACTGCCGGCGGCGATTTTCTTGGTGGCGGCGGCAATTGCATTTTCCGTGGGGTCGAGCTGGGGCACCTTTTCCATCATGATGCCTATCGCTATTCCCATTGCGCTGGCCCTGAACACAGACCCGGCGCTGTTTGTGGCGGCGGTTTTGTCTGGCGGCATATTCGGCGATCACGCGTCGCCCATTTCAGACACTACCATTGTGTCGAGCCTGGCCGCCGGCACCGAGCATATGGACCATGTGGCCACACAGTTGCCCTACGCTCTTTTTGCCGGTGCTATCAGTGTGGTGGGGTTTGTGGTGCTGGGGTTGATTGGGTAAGGCTCCAGACTTAATTGCCCTGGGCAATGGTCAGCGCGCGTCGCAGCTGGCCGCCGGCGGCCGTGAGCATTTTGCGCCCCGCGTCAGGTGTCGCGCCGGAGAGCATAACCAGGATGGCCAGTTTGACATCCTGGTCGCACTGCGCCAACAGTGCCTGCGCCTGGGCGGGTGTCGCGCCGGTGGCCTGCACTACGATGCGCTGGGCGCGGGCGGCCAGTTTGGCGTTGCTGGCGTGCAGGTCCACCATCAGGTTTGAATAGCATTTGCCGAGCCGAATCATGGTCGCTGTGCTCAGCATGTTGAGAATCATTTTCTGAGCGGTGCCCGCCTTCATGCGCGTGGAGCCCGCTATCACTTCGGGTCCCACAGCGGGGGCTATGGCAATCTGCGCCGCGCGCGCAACAGGGCCGGCTGGCGAGCCAGTAATAGCCAGCGTACAGCAGCCGATAGCATTGGCAAAGGTCAGTCCGCCCAGCACGTAGGGGGTGCGGCCGCTGGCTGTGATGCCCACCACCACATCGCGCGCGGTGAGTGACAATTGCGCCAGCTCCCGCTGCCCCAGCGCGGGGTCGTCCTCGGCATTTTCCTGTGCGCTGAACATGGCCGCCGGGCCGCCGGCGATGAGCCCGACAATTTGCTGCGGATCGGTGCCAAAGGTGGGCGGGCATTCGACGGCGTCTAGTACACCCAGGCGCCCACTGGTGCCGGCACCCAGATAGATCAATCGCCCGCCCGCCTGTAACGCTGGGACAAGGGCGTCGACGGCGCGCGCGATGTCGGGCAATACCTGCTGGATGGCAGCGGCGACGCTCGCATCGGCCCGGTGAATTTTTTCCAGCAGCGCGCGCGTGGGCAGTTGGTCGATATCTTGCGTCTCGGGATTGCGCGCCTCCGAGGCGAGGTGGTCGAATTGCTCGTCGGTCATGGGAATTTATCGGCTGGCCGAAGCGCGCGGGCTGCGCGGCTTCACTCGCCGATGTCCTCGTACCAGAGTTTGGGTTGTGCCTGGATAAACTGTTGCATCATGGCGATGCAATCGGGGTGATTGAGCACAATGAGTTCAACGCCTTGCTCGGCCAACTGGGCTTCGGCGCCGGTGAAGGTTGTGTTTTCGCCAATTACCACCTTGGGTATGCCGTAGAGCGCGATGGCGCCGGAGCACATGGGGCAGGGCGAAAGGGTGGTGTAGAGCACGCTGTTGCGGTACACACTGGCCGGCTGGCGCCCGGCATTTTCCAGCGCGTCCATTTCGCCGTGTAAAATCGCGCTGCCCTTTTGCACGCGCTGGTTGTGGCCCCGCCCGATTATTTCGCCGTCGTGCACCAGTACCGAACCGATGGGAATGCCGCCAGATGCCAAACTTTTTTGGGCTTCAGCAATGGCGGCGAGCATAAATTTATCCACGGATCTTTCCTCTCGGTGTGTCGGCGGGAGCCGTTGTGCGGCGCTAACTTGGCGGCGTCGGCGCAGGCAGTGGCGCCGCTTTAGGCACGCCCTGGCTTGGCTTAGTCGGCCGCGCCCATGTCGGACAGCGGCTTATTCACGCCGTATTTTTCCCACAGTCGCGCCAGCGCGCCGGCTTGTTGCATGGCGGCCAGCAGAGTATTCATATCGCTAGCACTGGGTTTTAGCCCCTGTCGAATCAGTGCCGTATGCTGGTAGCGCTGATCAAAGTGATCGGACACCAGCAGCTGGCTGCGCAGTTTGGGATTGGTCTGAAAATAGCGCATCAGGTAGGACTGAGTCACGATGGCAATGTCTGCGCGACCCGATAACACCATGCGAATGCTGCCGGCGTTGCTGTCGATCAGGTCGATAGTGAACTGCCGCTGGAGCCGGTCGGGGTCGCTTTCATAATTGGCAAAGCGGTAGTGGTAACCGCGTATGCCCACCAGGCGCTTGTTGGTAAACGATTCAAAATACGACTGATCGCGCCCCGGTTGGGCCTGGGCAATGTAGCGTTCTCCGCCACTTAAATAGGGATCAGAACTGTCAATGGGCAGGTGCTGCCAGCCCCATGCTTTGTTTTCAAATAGCAGCATGTCAAAACGCTTGGCGGTAAATTCTTTGTAGCGCAGGGTGGGTTCTGTGGGCACAAAAACGAAATGGTATTCCTGTTGAAACCGATTCATGGCGGCAATTAAATCCAAGGTCAGGCCGCTAGCCAGACCATCTGTGCCGAATTCCACAAAGGGCGCAAACTGGTAGCCGCCGACGCGCACTTGAATGGGCTCGGCGCGCGCCAGCCCTGCCGCCGCGTTAAAAACCAATGCCGCAAAGACAAACCAGCGCAACATGCTCGTTCCAGAGTTTCGTACGAATGCCTTAAAGCATAGTCGCTGCTGGCCGTTGAACAAGTGCGAGGGCGCGCTGTTCGGTAGGCTACACTGGGACTTGTTTAGTATTGATTGCTGCACCTAAGGACCGCCATGACCTTTGAAGAATTAAAGCTGTTGCCCGGCACGCGCCTAGAGTTGGATTTTAATGTGCACGCAGGGCGGCGCGAGGCCAGTCGGTTGGTGGGTTATGTACAGGGTCAATGCATACTGGTCACTCCGCCAGTACTGCCAGCGGGCGCGCCACCACTGCCCGAGCGGGGATTGGTGGAGGTTCACCTATACTCGGAACACCTCAATTGCGCCATTTTATTCACGGCCCAGATTACCCGGACCGTGGATCAACCGCTGCCGCTTTTATGCCTCGGATACCCAGCGTTTATCGCGCAGGACGAAAGCCGTAAAGCGACCCGCGTTGCGACGCAGCTGGCCGCCACCATTAAGGCGGGTACCACGGAGGTGGCTGGAAACATTGTGGATCTCAGTGTGTCCGGCTGTCGCATCGAGTCGGCCGAGGCGCTGGGCGGACCGGGCACGCCACTCGTGCTAGTGACCCGCTTTCCCATGGCGGGTGGGGATCGACAAGTGCAGGTGGCCGGGACGGTGCGCGGTGTATTGGGGCAGCCCGATGCCGACAGCGACTACTTTAGCTACGGCCTGTCGTTCGATGCATTGAACGCCGCTGGTAAAGCCTTTCTGACGGATTTTATTGCACAACAGGCCGGCGGTATTACGCGCTAACCGGGATGTCCTAATCGGGCGCGAATAACCTCGCGCGAACGCTGCCGTTCACACTGCCGCGTCGGCCATGCGCCCCTTGAAGGCTGGCAGCGACAAGGTGAATAGCGCGCCGCCGAGCGCGGCCCTACCCACGTGAATATAGCCGCCGTGGGCGCTCACCACCTGCCGAGCCAATGCCAAGCCAATGCCTGCACCGCCTGTTTTAGTGGTGTAAAAAGGCAGGAAAATGGCCTTGTAATTCGCTGCGGCTATGCCGGGCCCATTGTCGGCAATTTGCAGTGTGACCTGGCCTGACTCTTCGCCGGTGGCTGTCACTTCAATACGGGCATTGGCCTGTTGTAAAACGGCCTGTTCGGCATTGCGCAGCAAATTAATCAACACTTGTTCTAACAGATGTGGGTCGGCGTAGAGCGTCAGGTTCGCGGGCAGGCATTGCACGTTGACCCAACCGGGATTGGCGAGCATTGCCCGGCAGCGTTCGACCAGTGGTTGCAATGCGACTGTCTGCGGGGTGGGCGAGGGCGTCAGGCTCAGGCTGCGGTAGCGTTGCACAAATTGCGTGAGCCCTTCGGCGCGCCTGGCTACAGTATCGATGGCCTGCTGTAGGTCGTCGCGATCGGCGGCGGAGGGGGTGGCGGCCAGGCTTGCCACCAGATCGCGTGCGGTGTGCGCCAGCGACGTTACCGGGGTCAGGCTGTTCATCATTTCGTGGGTGAGCACGGCCACCAAATCCTGCCAAGCCTGCAGCTGGGCACTGTCGAGTTCTCGCTGAATGTCTAGCAGACTGTAGAGTCGCTCGGTGGTCTGGCCTTGACTAAACTGCGTCGTTTGCACCGTCAGCTGGCGCTGTTCTGCCCCGTCGAAGAACGGCAGTAGTTGGCGAGTGCCCGGCGGCAAGGCGATGAGCGCATTGGCAAAGTCGTCGCCAAAACGCGTCAGGTCTTGCACTCGGCGGGCGTTTTTCAAGAGTCGGCGAGCGGCTTGGTTGTGAAGCGTCAGGTATTTATCGGCGTGCACAGACACCAACGGCACTGGACTGTTGGCCACCAGCGCCTCTAAATAGCGCAGCTGACTCGCCTGCTGTTGACGCTGTTGGTTGAGCTGGTGCGTCGTGTGGCGCAACGCATCGGCTAACTCGTGCGCACCGGCGGCGGCCAATTGCGCGTCAAAGGTCTGGCTGGTGTCGTCGTGGATAAGCGACGTGACGAATTGATGAAATTGGGCATTGGCGCGGTTGACGCAGTAAAACAGGTCGACGACTTGAGCCAGTGCGAGCGCAAATAGGCAGCTTGTCAGCGCCCAAAATTGCCCGTGAACCGCGGCAATACACGCCAGTAGCAGGGTGCAGCATAGCGCGCCCACTCGCCCCATAAGCTGGGTGCGCAAGGTGTTAAAGCCCATGTTTTTCCATCCTGCGGTAGAGTGCTGCCCGGGTAATACCCAAGGCTTTGGCCGCCCGGCTGACATTAAAGTGGTGTTTTGAGAGCGCCTGTGACACGAGCTTTGCCTCCATGCGCTCCAGATCAAAATCCTCTATTGCATCGCAGGCTGCAAAATTAGGGCGGGACTGGCCGCTCAGTTGTAAATCGATTGCCTGCAGTTGTTCGCCTTCGGCCAAAATAACCGCGCGCTCGATGGCGTGACGCAGGGCGCGCACGTTGCCCGGCCAGGGGTCTGCCTGTGCGGCGGCCAGTGCCGCTGCCGACAGTGTGCGCAGGGGTTTGCGGTACTTGCGCGCATAGTGAGCCGCGTAGTGGGCGGCAATCGGTGCGATATCGTCCACGCGCTCGCGCAGGGGCGGCACTTCAATTTCTACCGTGTTCAGGCGAAACAGTAAATCCTGCCGAAACTGTTGCTCATCCTGTAGGGCTGCGCGCGCCAAATTGGTGGCGGCGATAACCCTGACGTCGATGTCTATGGCCTGGAGTCCACCCAGGGGGGTTACCTGTCGCTGCGCTAATACAGTGAGTAATTTTGCCTGCAGATGAAGCGGTAAGTTACCAATTTCATCGAGGAATAAGGTGCCTCCCTGCGCGGCGACCAGGCGCCCAACCCGGTCTGTGTGGGCGCCGGTAAAGGCCCCCTTTTTGTGGCCAAATAGTTCCGATTCAAACAAGCTTTCGGCTACCGCACCTAAGTCGACGGCCATGAAAATTTGGTCTGCGCGCAGGCTCTGCTGGTGCAGCGCGCGCGCCACCAATTCTTTGCCGGTACCATTTTCGCCCAGTATCAACACGTTCGCGTCGGTTGGGGCGGCCCGTGCAACGAGCGATTGCACGCGTTGCAATGCCGAGGATGAGCCTAACAATGGCGAATCTGTGTGCAGTGTTGCCTGTGCCAAGCCGCGCTGGTTGCGCTTGAGTTGGCTGGCTTCCGAACGGCTTTGTCGCAATTGCAAAGCCGCTGAGACGGTGGCGAGCACCTTGTCGTTTTGCCAGGGTTTGGCAATGAAGTCGGTGGCACCGAGTTTGATGGCTTGTACCGCCGTGTGAATATCGCCGTGAGCGGTGATCATTATCACCACTGCCTCTGGTTCTTGGGCGAGGATTTTTTTGAGCCAGATAAAGCCCTGCTTGCCGTCGCTGGCGCCGGGCGAAAAGTTCATGTCGAGCAGCACTACGTCAAAGCGGTTTGTCGACAACAACTCGGGTATCTGAGCTGGCCTGTCGCAGGTAACAACGTCGCCCACGTGGCGTTTCAGGAGCAAGCGCGCGGCCATCAGAATGTCGGTGTCGTCATCGACGACCAAAAGGCGGGGGGTATCGGGCATCGCGTTCGGGTTCGGGTTCCTGTGTGGGTGTTCGATATCGTACAGGCTTGCGCGCTGGCGTACAGCCTAGGTGTTCAATTTCGGACACTGCGGTTGGATATTTGGCTAAATCTCATAAAAAATTCAATAAAATCAATTGCTTGATCACTTGGCACCGCAATTGCTCTAGGTCGAGAAAGCCTGTGTAAGTCACAGTCATCTTCGGAATCTTATTGAGGAGTGCCACCACTATGTATTCGGATCTATCTTCACCTCTGCCGGTAGCGCAGCTGAACGGGCGCTCGTGGCTCAGCCGCGCTGGACGGCTGTGGTTTATTACTGCCTGCGCAGGTCAAGCCGTATTTGTGGCTTACATCGTATTGCACTACGGCGGTATGTTGCTGGAGGGCGGACTGGCGGCCTGGGCCGCCGAAAGCGATAACAGCTATCGAGCGGGCGACTGGTTGGGCAACCTGGCCATGGCCAGCCACATTGGCCTGGCGGTATATATTCTGCTGGCTGCGCCGCTCCAATTGGCACCCAGTGTGCGCCGGCGCTGGCCGCGCGCGCACCGCCTTAACGGCCGCCTGTACATAGCTGCGGTGTTGCTCACCAGTTGCGCCGGTTTGTATGTGATTTGGATGCGCGGCACCGTGGGCGGAATGGTCATGCGCGTGGGTATCAGCATAGATGCCGTACTGATTATCGGTTTTGCGCTGCTGGCCGTGCGCGCCGCCATGCAGCGTCGGATAGACGACCATCAGCGCTGGGTGTTGCGCTTGTTTATGGCCGTTAGCGCCGTGTGGTTCTTCCGCATAGTATTTATGCTGTGGATGATGCTTACCGGTGGCGCGGGCATCAATTTTGAGGATTTCACAGGCCCGTTTCCCTATACGCTGGTATTTGCACAATACTTGGTTCCTTTGGCGCTGCTCGAATGCTACTTTTGGGTCGCGCGGCGGGGGCGCCCGCAGGCCTGCCTGGCAATGGCCGCGGTTTTGATGGTGTGCACGCTGGTGACCTTAGCCGGCGTTGCCGCCGCCAGCTTGGGCATGTGGTGGCCAAAGGTCAGCTAGCCCACCGGTGCGGCGCGTGTCCCCTGGGCGGATAGCTGACGCAACACCGTTCGAACGCGGCCCCGTGCCGCACTTGAATCAACCCTACAGTGATCCAGAACCGATGCCGAATTGCGCAACACCACTGATTCTTCTTAAAGGTGTATCCAAGTTATATCAGACTGGCGCCAACCACACTCACGCGCTGCGACAGGTAGATCTTGCTGTGACCGCGGGCGAATTTGTGGCGGTAATGGGGCCTTCGGGCTGCGGAAAAACCACCCTGTTGAATATACTTGGCTTGATAGACAGACCCACTGCCGGTAGCCAGATATTTTGCGAACAGGATGTTTCTGCGCTCCCGGAAGCCCGGCTATGTGAAATGCGCAAAAATCACATTGGATTTATCTTTCAAAATTTTAATCTGATCGACGACCTGACAGTGGCCGAAAATGTGGAGCTGGCGTTACTGTACCGCACACTGCCCGGCCGCGAGCGACAGGCGCGCGTGCAGGCAGCGCTAGACCAGGTAGCCCTGGCGCACCGCGCACAGTATTTTCCCGGGCAGCTGTCCGGTGGCCAGCAACAGCGAGTGGCTATTGCACGCGCGTTGGTGGGCAATCAGCAATTGATATTAGCTGACGAACCAACCGGTAATCTCGACAGCCAGCAGGGGCAGGAAGTGATGTCCCTGTTGCAGCATTTACACCATGGCGGCACCACCATTGTGATGGTCACCCACTCGCAAGCTCATGCCGACTACGCCGAGCGCACAGTGAATTTATTTGACGGCCAGTTAGTGGCGCAAACCTCGGGCACTGCCTTGAGGGCAGTGTGAAAGCGAGGGCCTGGGTGTGTGGTTGAACCTGCAACTCGCTTGGCGAAACCTGCGTAAATTTCGACTTTTTAGTGCGATTAATTTACTTGGGCTGAGTATTGGATTGGCGATTTTTATTTTCTGTGGGCTCTTGGTGCAGTACGAGGTCAATCACGATCATATGTTCGCCTTGCGCGATCGCATCGTGACGGTGGGTAGTGATTTTGCGCCGACCTCGGGCGAGCCTATCAGCCAGTTTCCCAATGTGCGCACCGCATACGGGCCCTTGTTCGCGCGCGAAATTTCGGCTTTGGAACGCGTGGTTCGCACGCGCTTTGAGCGACTCGCGGTGTCTACACCCACCGGTGTTTCCATGCTGGGGCTACGCTTTGTGGACCCTGGCTTTACCGAGCTGTTTGATTTTAATTACCTGGCGGGCCAGATGGACGAGGCCGCGCTTGCGCACGGCATTGTACTCACGGCGAGCGCGGCAAACCGTTTGTTCGGCAGCACTCCCGCGGTTGGGCAAACGCTGACACTGGAACACCGGTTGCCATTGACGGTACTGGCGGTTATTGAAGACGTGGCGCCCGACAGCCATTTTAACTCGTCGTTAATGCCGGAAGTGGAATTGAAAGCCTTCACTTCGATGACGGTATTGGCCGATGTTGCCGACGTACCGCTGGCCGGTGAGTGGACGTCGTTGAATCCAACAGATCTAACGTATCTGCTGTTGCCGCCTGGGTACGACTTGGCCCAGTTGGCGCGCGAGGTGAATGCGGTGGCGCTGCGCTATGCGCCGGCGGAGGAATGGGCCTACATCGAGAGATTATTTGTGCGCCCGCTGCGACTGCACAACACTCAGGTCTGGGACTCATTGCGTTTTCCCGTGGTAGAAAGCATTGCGCTGCTGGGGGTGCTGGTGATGCTGGCCGCCGTGCTCAATTACATTAATATCGCCACCGTGCAATACGCCGACCGCGCGCGCGAAGTGGGATTGCGCAAAACTTTCGGCGCCACGCCCGGTCAGTTAATGCGCCAGCTGATCAGTGAGAGTTTGCTGCTGGTGGCCATGGCTACATGGTTGGCCATGGTGTGCGTAGAGCTGTCGCTGCCGCTGTTTAACGCATGGAGTGGCAAGCAACTACAGCTGCACTACGGGCAGCTGTTGCCTTTGCTGGCAGGCGTGGTGTTGTGTGTGGGACTGTTGGCGGGGTTGATACCCGCGTGGCAGGCCAGCGGTTTTCGTCCGGTACATGCTCTTTACCCCGGGCGCAGCTATTGGCGTGGCGGACTGCGGCTGCGCCAATCGCTTGTGGCGGTACAGTTTGCAATTGCGGTTTTTATTTTGGCGCTGGTCGCAGTGGTGAGCCTGCAAAATCAACGTATAGAGAAATTGAGTGACAGCTTTCCGCGCCACCAGATTTGGCTGTTGAGCCACATGGCGCAGTTGCCGGCAAATGCGCGCCAACAGTTTATCCAGGCAGTGGCGGCATTACCTGGAGTGCAAGCGACTAGCCTGTCGGGCGCCGTGCCGTTTTTACGGTTAGGCAGTTCGCTGGACATCGACATTGGCGGTGCCCGTCAACCGAGTGATGGTCAGTCGTCCAAAGCGATTTTTGCGGGTGCCATAGACGGCCATTTTTTGTCGACTTACGACATACCGCTGTTGGCAGGACGCGCATTTACACCGTCCGATGTGCGGCCGGGCGTGCAGCCGTTGCCCGTAATTGTAAACCAGCGCGCACTACAGCTACTGGCTCCGGGCGCGGGACTCGGACATATTTTCTGGGCCAGAGCCGGCGATGATCTCAGTGCATCGCGCCGTCAGCTGCGCGTAGTCGGTTTGGTGCCGGATCAGTATTTTTTGGGAGTGCACATGGCCCTGCGCCCAATTATTTTTACGCCAGAGGCGCAGCATTTTGATTATTTGTCTTTGCGCATCGCGTCGGCCCAGCGCGCGGCCACAGAGGCGGCAGTGACCGATCTCTGGCTGCGGTGGTTTCCCAGTCAGCCCCTGCAAATGCGCTCGCTGAATTTCTACTTCCAACGTTTTTACAAAATTCCCGCGATGATTGCGCGCGTAATGGGTTGGTTTGCCTGGGTGGCGGCGTCCTTGGCCTTGGTGGGTGTATTTGGTTTGGCAGTATTTGTGAGTCGTCGACGCGCTCGCGAGATGGCACTGCGCAAAGTGCTGGGCGCCCGTGTACGCGATATCATGCGGTTGTTGGTGTGGCAATTTTCCAAGCCGTTACTGGCTGCACTGTGTTTGGCGCTACCCGCTGCCTGGGGCGCTGCGCAGTTGTACTTGCGCTTTTTTCCCGAACCGCTGGCGCTGGTTTGGGTGCCGGTGTTGGCTGCGGGGGCTGGAGCATGGCTATTCGCTGTTGCGGTACTTGTGTGCCAAGCTTGGTCGGTGGCTCGCGTATCGCCGGCGCAAAACCTTGTGTCTGGCTAGTTGGGCATAGTGGTTACGCTCTGCAAAAGGCACACGCGTGCCATTTATGCGGTGTTCGACTGACCGAATGCCGCCCCGCCACGGCAATCTCGCTGTTATTGGGGTGCCCTTATTCTCTAATAGGCCCATCCTGATTAGACTCGCTGCACACGTGGGGCGACGGTATAACAACGCTGCCCGTACAAAAGCTTTGATAGTTAAACAGCGAGGGAACAGGATGTCACGTGCGACAATTTCGACCGGCAGTGCAGTATTTGGCGGAGGCCGCACCGATGCACAGGGTGGTGCCCGCGCGGGGCGGCCCGACAGTGGCCAGCCCATGCACATTATTTTAATGGGTGATTTTAGCGGGCGCGCTAGCCGCGATGATGTGGATCTCGCGTCGCTGGCAGCGCGGCCACTGCGCGAAGTGAACCGCGATAATTTCGACGATGTATTTGCCGATTTACAGGTGCGCTTGCAATTGCCTTCGTGCGACAGCCCCTTGGCTTTTGGCGAATTGGACGATTTACATCCCGATACACTTTACCGGCAGCTGCCGCTGTTTGCTCGATTGCGCGACTTGCGTGGCCAGTTAAATAACCCCGCACATTTTGATCAGGCGGCGGCCGACATTCAGTCCTGGTCGGTTGCCGAAGCTGCCACAGAGCGGGCGGGAGTAACCATCCCCGAGGGATTGTTTGAGCGCAACTCGCCGGTTGCCAAGGGCGCCAGTGGGAACGACGTGAACGCGCTTATTCAACAAATCGTGGCCCCTTTTGTGGAACCTAAGCCAGACCCTCGGGCGCCTGAGTTAATTGCCACTGTCGATGCCGCAGCAGCAGATGCGTTGCGCAATCTCATGCACGCTCGGGATTTTCAGCAATTGGAAGCCAATTGGCGCAGTCTCTATTTACTGGTACGGCGGCTGGAAACTGGCAAACACCTCAAGTTGTTTTTGCTGGATGTGAGCGAGGCCGAGGTGCGCAAGGACTTTTCGGGCTCGGACGACATTACCCAAACGGCGCTGTATCAGCGTTTGATAACGCGCTTTCAGGTGCCGGGCGCCACGCCCTGGTCGGTGTTGGTGAGCGATGTCACTCTGGGTGCCGAAATGGACGATGTGCGGCTGGCGGCGGGGCTCTCTGCGCTGGCGGTGTACGGCGATGGTATTGCGCTGACCAGCGGCAGTGAAACCTTGGCCGGTTGCGACAATCTTGCCCAGACGCCGGACGTTGAAGACTGGCAGCAGCCGGTCAACGAAGACTTCGCCCGCGCTTGGCAGGCCCTGCGCGAGGCGCCTCAGAGCGAATCTTTACTGGTGGCTGCCCCGCGCTTTTTACTGCGCAATCCCTACGGCAAGCGCACCTCGCCCATCGACAGTTTTGATTTTGAAGAATTGTCTGAACAAGGCTTACACCGCCACTATTTGTGGGGCAATGGCGCCTACCTAGTGGCGTTGTTAATCGGGCAGAGTTTTGCTCAAAGTCACTGGGATTTGCGTGCGGGCCTGGTGACGGGGGTACAGGATTTACCTCTACACATTTATCGCGACGACGATGGCGACCAACAGGTAAAAGCCTGTGCAGAAATATTTATGACCGATGCGACGGCAAGCGCTTTGCGGGCGGTGGGTTTGTGCCCACTGCGTTCGGTCAAGGGGGAAACCCGTGTGCTGGTGCCGCACTTGGTAGCGTTAGCGGCAAAGGGGGTTTCGGTGTTGGATGTGATCGCTAGCTGAACATCTGGCCGGGCCTGGTGCCCGGCCAGTGTTAACGCACAACTTAGTTGAACGCTTGTTGTACCAGGTCGCTGGCTTTCGAGGTAAAGGTGGTATAGGCCGTGGCCAATTCAGCGGTGGCCTCTGGATCGTCGCTGGCAGCGGCGTTCACATTGGCGGCCCACTCTGCGCCTGTGTCGGTCAGTAATTTAGAGATGCACTCTACGCGCTCCGTGGCCTGTTTGGCTTCACATTGGGTGAGTTGGCTTTCGCCGGTCGCTAGAATCCCCTCGAGCTTGGTGACATTTTCGGATTTGCCGCAGGCCCCCAGTAGCAAGGTAGTGGCCAGCAGTCCGCCGGATAATAGGTGTTTAAAAGACAGTGTGTGGTTCATAAGATCCCTCTAGTGTTTGATTGAGACAATTCCCGCCCCGCGTGATGGCTTCTCCCTTGGGGCGCCGGCATTCTCACTCAGGGCCGGTCCTGCGCCAAGGGTTGAATAAAAACTCCCCGTAATTTGGCGCCTTAAACCACATAAAAAGTACATCAGTGCCAGCCCGGTAGCGATAAGCGATAATGACGGGATATTGCCACCAGCATATCTTGTTGGTAGAAATATTCCTTGTTTGTCGGGTTTTTAGAGTGAAATCACCTAAAACACCCCGAAAACAGACCCGATTAGGCAAAAAGTCCCCCTTGGTGCTGGCTATACTGTGTTGTCTCTGCGCCCGTGTGTGCGCTCACTGATTTAGGAGGAGTGATAAATGGCCGATTTATTTGAAAACCCCATGGGGCTGGACGGCTTTGAGTTCATCGAATTCGCCGCCAAAGAGAAAGGTGTTCTGGAGCCAGTGCTGGATATTCTGGGTTTCACGCACGTTGCCAACCACCGCTCCAAAGATGTCACCCTGTGGCGCCAGGGCGGCATTAACTTTGTTGTGAACTACGAAAAGAAGCACCCTTCCGCTTACTACGCCGAAGAGCATGGCCCCTCGGCCTGCGGCATGGGCTTTCGCGTAAAGGATGCGCCCAAGGCCTACGCCCGCGCGCTGGAACTGGGAGCTCAACCCGTGGATGTGCCCACCGGCCCCATGCAGTTGCGCCTGCCCGCCATTCGCGGCATTGGCGGCGCCATTTTGTATTTGATTGACCGCTACGAAGAGGGCGCGTCTATCTACGATATCGATTTCGAATTTATCGAAGGTGTCGATCGCCACCCAGAGGGCTGTGGTTTCCAGATCATTGATCATTTGACCCACAACGTCTATCGCGGGCGCATGGCCTACTGGGCCGACTACTACGAGAAGCTGTTTAACTTCCGCGAAATTCGCTACTTCGATATCAAGGGCGAGTACACCGGCTTAACGTCCAAAGCAATGACCGCACCCGACGGGAAGATTCGCATTCCATTGAACGAGGAAGCCGGCGGCAATGGCCAGATCGAAGAGTTCCTGATGGCCTACAACGGCGAAGGCATTCAGCACATCGCCTTCTCCTGTGACGACCTGCTGGGCTGCTGGGATCGCTTAAAGGCGCGCGGTATGCGCTTCATGACACCGCCGCCAGAAACCTACTACGAAATGCTGGAAGAGCGACTGCCCGGCCACGGCGAGCCTGTCGACGAGCTTAAAAAGCGCGGTATTTTGATGGATGGCTCAACTGAAGCGGGTGATCCGCGCCTGTTGTTGCAAATCTTCTCTGAAAACCTAGTGGGCCCAATTTTCTTTGAGTTCATCCAGCGCAAAAAAGACGAAGGTTTTGGCGAGGGCAACTTCAAAGCCTTGTTTGAATCCATGGAGCGCGATCAAATCCGCCGTGGTGTATTGAAGACCGAAGAAAAAGCCTAAGCCGTTAAGTGATGGCACAAGGCGGAGGGCGCAACCCTCCGCCTTTTTTGTGAGCGCAAAACGCGCTAGGCTGCTGGGCAATATTGCAGCCACTCAGATTTCGTTATACCTGTAGGAGTATCCATGAAAACTATGATTATCAGCGCCAGCCAGCGCGCCGAATCGGAAAGCCTGCGCATTGCCGGGCTGTTAAACAGCCGCTACTTTGACGGCGCCGCCGACCTGCTGGATCTGGCCACCAAGCCGCTGCCCGAGTGGGACGGCACGGGCTTTGATCGCGAAGATGTAAAGGCCGTTAAGCAGCGCGTGGCCGATGCCGATGCGTTGGTGTTGGTGGTGCCCGAGTGGAACGGTATGGCGCCCTCGGCCATTAAAAACTTTTTCCTGTGGTGCGGCGTGGCGGAGCTGGCGCACAAGCCCGCACTGCTGGTGGCGGTCTCTGCCGGCACGGGCGGTGCATACGTGATTAACGAAATGCGCACCAGCAGTTACAAAAACTCGCGCCTGCTGTACTTGCCCGAGCACCTGCTGTACCGCGATGTGGCCAACCTGTGGATCGCCGATGAACCCACCAAGAGCGATAGCTTTTTGGCCGAGCGCACGCACTACGCCGTGAATTTACTGAGGGCCTATGCCGAGGCCATGGTGCCGGTGCGCGCCTTGGCGGTAGACACTATGGGGCGCTTTACCAACGGTATGTCATAATCCCCGGCCTGAGGGGTGGCAGCCTAGGCCGCCCCTATCTGCCAAGGAGAGATTATGAAAGCGTGCCTACTTGCTGTATTTTTGTGCGGTTTGTGCCTGAGCGCCGCCGCCGACACCCTCGAGCAAGCGCGGACCATCGCGCAAAAATACCCGCTGGTCGATGGTCACATCGACGTTCCCTATCGACTGCAAGAGGCCTGGGCCGACGTGACCCAAGCCGTGCCCGAACGCGATTTCGATTACCCGCGCGCCAAGGCCGGCGGTCTGGACGCGCCTTTTATGTCCATCTACATTCCCGCACGGTTTGAGGGCAAAGGGGCAAAAGCGCTGGCCGATATTTTGATTGATCAGGTGGAGGCTATCGTCTATCGCGCGCCAGACAGCTTTGCCATTGCCCGCACTGCGGCAGATATTCGCAACAACCACAAAGCCGGTAAAATTTCACTGCCCCTGGGTATTGAAAACGGCGCTGCCATCGAAGGCGATCTTGCGAACATTCAGCATTTCTACGATCGCGGTGTGCGCTACATTACTTTGACCCACGCCAAGGCCAATCACATTTCCGACTCCTCCTACGACAAGACCAAAGTCTGGCAGGGCTTGAGCCCCTTTGGTGTCGAGCTGGTCAAAGAAATGAATCGCCTGGGCATTATGGTGGATGTATCGCACGTATCGGATGCGGCTTTTTTTCAGGCGGTTGAATTATCTGCCGTGCCGGTAATTGCCTCGCACTCGTCACTGCGCCACTTCACGCCCGGACTCGAGCGCAATGTCAGCGATAAAATGCTCAAGGCCATGGCCAAAAAAGGCGGCGTGATCATGATAAATTTTGGCAGCTATTTTCTGACCAAAGAGGCTGTGGCCTGGAGCGATGCCGAGGACGCCGCCGAGCAGGCGTTTGTGGCCTTACAGGGCGCCAATCTCACCGATGCCGCCAAGGCGCATTTCAAAAGCGAATATAAAAAATGCTTTCCCTATCCCTATGCCACGGTGGCCGACGTTGCCGATCACATAGATCGCGCGGTTAAGCTGGTTGGGGTTGAGCACGTGGGGCTGGGCTCGGACTACGATGGCGTGGGCGACTCGCTGCCAGTGGGTTTGAAGGACGCCGCCAGTTACCCCAACCTCATAGCCGAACTGCTGACGCGCGGTTACAAAGAGCGCGATATCGCCAAGATTATGGGCGGCAATGTGCTGCGCGTGATGGAAGCGGTAGAGGCTTACGCGGCCAAACAATAGGTCTCTAAAGGAGAAGCTTTGTGAAAACGTTGATGCTGTGTTTTGCCGCCGGTGGCTTGGGTGCGCTGGCTAACAGTGTGGCGGTTTGGGCATTCGGTCACTTTGGCGTAAGCCAGAGTATGGGGGTGGCCATCGCACCGACTTTGACAGCCGCTTGGTTGTACCCGCGCATTGTTTGGGGCGGTTTGTGGGGTTTCTTGTTTGCCCTGCCGCTGTCCAATAGTCGCCCTATGACCAAGGCGGCACTACTCAGTTTATTTCCGACGGCGTTTCAGTTGTTTGTGGTGTTCCCCTATTTTTTGGGCAAGGGTGTGGCGGGCATCCAGTTGGGCGAGATGACACCGGTGTTGGTGTTGCTGTTCAACTGGATCTGGGCCCTGGTGACCTTGTTGAGCCTGCGCCTTGCACGTTAGCAGGCAGGATAATGCGCTTGCGCCGAGCGCGTTTGGCCTTTGCCGATAGCGAGCGCAACATTCACATAGGGAGCCGCTGGGTATGAGATCGCGCCGTTTTGACGAAGCCGAGGGCCAGATTAGTTGGGCCACATTGAAACAATTGTTGCCCTATTTACTGGAGCATCGGGTGCGCGTGGTGCTGGCGTTAGGCTGTCTGATCGCTGCCAAGGTGGCCAGTGTGGGCTTGCCCTTCGTCCTGAAAGACTTGGTAGATACCCTGTCTGCTGCGCAGGGGGTGCTGGTGGCGTTACCTCTTGGCTTGCTGCTGGCCTACGGCCTGGTGCGGTTTGCTACGGTGATTTTTTCCGAGCTGCGCGACACAATTTTTGGCCGCGTTACCGAGGGCGCCATGCGCCGAATCGGGCTTAAGGTGTTTCAGCACCTGCATCAGTTAGATTTGGCATTTCATTTAGATCGCCGCACCGGGGGTTTGTCGCGCGACATTGAGCGCGGCAACAGTGGCATCAGTTTTTTGTTGCGCTTCATGGTGTTCAATATCATTCCCACGTTGTTAGAGGTGGGCATGGTCGTGGTGTTGTTGCTCATCAATTACGACGTGGGCTTTGCACTGATAACCCTGGTGGCGGTTGTTGCCTATGTGGGCTACTCCGTTTGGGCCACCGAGTGGCGCACGGGATTTGTACGGCAAGCCAATCAGGCCGAGTCTGCCAGCAGTTCGCGCGCGGTAGACAGCTTGCTAAATTTCGAAACCGTCAAATATTTTGGCAATGAAGGGTACGAGGCCAGTTGCTATGACCGGGAACTGGCCGCCTGGGAAAAAGCGCGCCGTAAAAATCGATTGAGCCTGTTCGCACTCAACGGTGGTCAGTCGCTCATTGTGGCCTGTGCCATGACGGCGATGATGGTGCTGGCAGCGCAGCAAGTTCAGGCCAATGTCATGACTATTGGCGACTTTGTGCTGGTTAACGCCTTCATGATGCAAATTTTTATGCCGCTGAATTTTTTGGGTTTTATCTATCGCGAAATGAAAGGCGCCTTCGCGGGGATCGAGCGGATGTTTAATTTACTGGCGCTGACGCCTAAGGTGATGGACAAGCCAAATGCACCAGCATTGCAGGTGACTGAAGGCGCAATTCGCTTTGAAGGGGTTAGTTTTGCCTACGTACCCGAGCGCCCTATCATTGAAGATCTGAGCTTTGCGATCGCCCCCCGACAGCGAGTGGCCATCGTCGGCGCCAGTGGCGCGGGCAAGTCCACATTATTCAAATTACTGTTTCGTTTTTATACCTGTACGGCCGGGCGTATTTGTATCGATGGTCAGGACATCAGCGAGGTTACGCAATCGTCGTTGCGGGCCGCCATTGGCGTAGTGCCGCAAGATGCGGTGCTGTTTAACGGCTCAATTTACGACAACATCCGCTACGGCCGAATTGACGCCACCGAGACCGAGGTGCAAGAGGCCGTGCGCCTAGCGCACCTGTCGCAGTTTATTGCGCAACTGCCTGAGGGTTGGCATACCCAGGTGGGCGAGCGGGGCTTAAAATTGTCCGGTGGCGAAAAGCAGCGGGTGGCAATTGCGCGGACAATTTTGAAGCGACCGCCAATTTTAATTTTTGACGAGGCCACCTCGTCATTGGACAGCCACGCCGAGCAGTCCATATTGCAAGCCATCGACGAGGTATCGCGGCAGCACACGGCATTGGTGATTGCCCATCGGCTGTCGACCGTGGTACAGGCCGATGTGATTTTAGTTTTGGATCAGGGGCGCTTGGTCGAGCAGGGCAGTCACGCCCAATTGTTAGCCCAGGGCGGCTACTATGCGCGGCTGTGGGAGGCGCAACAGCGCTCGGCGCAGCAATAAAAACGCGCGGACATGCCGCGCGTGAAATTGGAGCTAGTGACCTTGTGGGTTGGTCGACTATCGGCTCGCCAGGGCCAGCGAGACTGGGCTAGTGTCGCTGCGGTAGAAGGCGAGCTGGTCGGCCGCTACACGCTGGCCTATTAACAGGCTCAGTTGCTCGGCAACGGCTTCTCGATCGATGGCGTGTTCGCGCTCATCCACGGCCTCTAAATCCAGTTGGCTCATTTTTTTGGTGTGTTTTTCGACGGCAGAAGTACCACCTGCGGGCAGGTAAATCGCACCAGTGGACAGGTCTACTGCAAAGGCAACCACCCCGGGCAAGATGCCAAACAGCAGGCCCGCAGCATCCAGAATCACCACGGTGGGGTCAATCTTGCCGGCTTTCTGACCCACGCGTTCGGGGTAGAGAAAGTAGCCACAGGCAACCGTATTGAGCAGCAGTACAAGGGCGGCAAGGCGCGCGATCGTTTTCATAATATTCCTCGTTGGAACCTGGGTATCAATTGGTATGGGCCATGGAGTTTAGCAAAAGTTCTCCGCTGTTAGGGGAGCTGTTTGGCAATTTCGCGCTCGCGGTAGGCGCCGGGTGTGAGCCCGGTCCAGCGTTTAAAGGCCTTGAAAAAGACGCTGGCCTCGGAAAATCCCATTCTCTCGGCAATGTCTTGCACCGGCAAATCGTCGCGCACCAGGTAGTGGGTGGCCAGCGCGCAGCGCACCGCGTCTTTGATTTCCTGAAAACTGTTGCCTTCCTCCTTCAGACGCCGGCGTAAGGTTTGGCTAGTTAGGTGTAATTGCTCGGCAATCTGTTCAAGACCACAGTTTTCTAGGCCCGCGTGATCGTTGTCTGCTGCCGCCTGCAGCAGGTGGCGTACCTGTGCCGAAACGCTGGTATCGCGCTGGTAGTGGCTGAGCAGGCTGGCCGGTGCCTGGGCCAGGAACTCCGTTAAGGTGTGTGGCGATTGCCGCACGCGCTCATTCAAAAAGCGCGTGGAAAAGCGGATGCGATTGCTGGCTTGTTGAAACTGGGGCCGGCAGCCGAATATGTGACTGCGTTCTGCCGCGTCATCGGGCGGCGCAGCGCAAAAATCTAAGTGTGACACAAGCAGCTTTTTGTCGATCATCCAGCTGGACCAGCGGATAAGCATAAGCGATATCGACTCGATGAAAAACTGCCCGTCCAGCCCGGGTCGCCCCGCGTGCTGCAAGGTGATGCAGGCCTCGCGCTCGTTTTCAGTTAGCGTAAATTGGAGGTCGTCGGAGAGCAGCTGAAAAAATTTTAACGCGCGCAGCAGCGCCCGCCGTAGGTTGGGTGCGTGAATGGTGGCGTGGCACATCATGGCAAAGCTGCCGGGTCGCAGTGGCCGCGTGCAGTAGCCACCGGACTCGTCCCGTGTGGCTGCCCAGACGGCGTGTAACAGCCCCACGTAATCGCTGACGGGCAAGCGCCAGTCCGAGCGCGCTAATTGGGCCATTGACAGGCCCACGGTGCTCAACCAGGGTGCCACATCGTGGCCTTGCGCTTGCGCGCCCGCCAGCAGTGCGCGCACGTAGCTGGCCGCCACTGTATGGCTGTGGAGCGACACTAGTCGCCCAGGGGCGTAGGGCGATGAAGTATGTCGACGGCACCAGCGCGGCCCAGCAGTAGTACATCGGCTGGTCGACTGGCAAACAGTCCGTTGGTGACCACGCCCACAATTTGATTGATGGCCATCTCCATGCTCACGGGATCGGTAATTTCCAGGTTGTGCACGTCTAGGATGATATTGCCATTGTCGGTGGTGACACCCTGTCGGTAGACCGGGTCGCCGCCCAACTTCACCAGCTCGCGCGCCACGTGCGAGCGGGCCATGGGGATGACTTCCACGGGCAGGGGAAACTGGCCCAGGGTATCAACCCATTTCGAACCGTCGGCGATGCACACAAACTCATCGGCTACGGCCGCGACGATTTTTTCCCGCGTCAGCGCGGCGCCACCGCCTTTAATCAGGTGCAGTTGGGCATTGGTTTCATCGGCGCCGTCCACGTAGACACCCATGTAATCCACCGCATTGAGGTCGTACACCGGGATACCGTGGCCGCGCAGGCGCTCGGCCGTTGCCTCTGAGCTGGCCACAGCGCCGTCAAACTGGCCTTTCAGTTCGGCCAGGTAGTCGATGAAATAATTGGCGGTAGAGCCAGTGCCTACGCCCACGATGCTGTTGGATTCGAGTTTAGGTCGGATGTAGTCAACGGCCGCACGGGCCACAGCTTGTTTGAGCTGATCCTGGTTCATAACGGGCTCCCCAATGATGAAGCGGCGATTATACCGTTGTTAAGGGGGTGATGGCGCGGAAGAAATTGTTTACCATGCGCGATTGCGCCCGTATTTATTGCGCGGTTTTCCTTAAAGCGATCAAAAATTTCCGAGAATCTGCAGTCACCATGCCCGAAACTTATATCAAACGCATTTTGAATGCGCGTATCTACGATGTGGCCGTTGAAACGCCACTGGATGAAGCGCGCGCTATGAGTACGCGCCTGGGCAATCGGGTACTGTTTAAACGCGAAGACCTGCAGCCGGTATTCAGCTTTAAGATTCGCGGTGCCTACAACAAGCTGATGCAACTGTCGCAGGCCGAGCGCGAGGCGGGGGTAGTTGCGGCGTCAGCCGGTAATCACGCCCAGGGCTTGGCGTTGGGTGCGCAGAAGCTGGGGGTCAAGGCCACCATCGTTATGCCGCGCACGACGCCGGCCATTAAAGTCGACGCAGTGCGCGCCCGCGGAGCCAAGGTTGTGCTGCACGGCGATGCTTTTGACGAGGCGTCGGCGTTTGCCCAGAAACTGGTGCAGGAAAAGGGCATGACCTATGTGCCGCCCTACGATGATCCCGATGTGATCGCAGGCCAGGGCACCATAGGACTCGAAATACTGCGGCAGTGTACCGGTCCCATCGATGCCATCTTTTTGCCGGTGGGCGGCGGCGGTTTGTGTGCGGGCGTGGCCGCCTACATCAAATACGTGCGCCCCGATATAAAAATCATTGCCGTTGAACCCGACGACGCCGCCTGTCTGAAAGCGGCCATGGAAAAGGGCAAGCGCGTGGTACTGCCGCAGGTGGGGCTGTTTGCCGACGGTGTGGCAGTGGCGCAAATTGGCAAGGAAACCTTCCGCGTGCTGCGCAAAACCGTGGATGCCTGCCTGACCGTGAGCACCGACGAAATCTGCGCGGGCATTAAGGATATTTTTGAAGACACCCGCTCTATTGCCGAGCCCGCCGGTGCGCTGGCGCTGGCGGGCATGAAAAAGTACGTGGCCGAGCAAGGCGTGCAGGGGCAAACGCTGGTGGCGGTGGTGAGCGGTGCCAACACTAACTTTGATCGGTTGCGCTACATATCCGAACGCACAGAAATTGGCGAAAAGCGCGAGGCCATTTTGGCCGTGACCATTCCCGAGCGACCCGGTGCCTACAAGCAGTTTTGCAAGGCCATCGGCAAGCGCAATATCACCGAGTTTAACTACCGTTACGGCGACAAGAGTGCGGCGCGGATTTTCGTGGGCGTAGCCGTCACCACTGACCCCAAAGATCGTGCAGACCTGGTGGAGGAGTTGCGCACCCAGGGTTATCCCGTGGCGGACATGACCGACAACGAGATGGCCAAGCTGCACATCCGCCACATGGTGGGGGGCAAGGCGCCTCAGGTAGAGCACGAGCGCGTATTGCGCTTCGAGTTCCCAGAGCGCCCGGGGGCCCTCTACAACTTCCTGACCAAGGTGGCAGGGCGCTGGAATATCACCCTGTTTCACTACCGCAATCACGGCGCCGCCTATGGGCGTGTGTTGGTAGGTATGGAGATCCCCCCCTCGGACTTTGAAGCCATGAAGGGCTTTTTGGATGAGTTGGGCTATCCCTACTGGGATGAAACGCAAAACCCGGCTTATACCTTTTTCTTGGGGTCTAACGGCTTTTAGCGATTTTGTGTGAGTGCTTACTTACTTCGTGAGCCATGTCACACTTTCGTGCTTTGCTACTTTTGCCTGAGTTTGTACGGGCGTAAGATAAAATCTCAAAGATCTGGCGTTAAGGTCTTGGGGTTTTTATTAGTTTGCGGTATAAAGTCGTCCGTGACTGATTATCAGTCATTTGTCTTAAAACGCAGTAAACAAAAAACAAGAAAGGTGATGTCATGAAAGTTGACGTTCTGACCATCACTGCATTGGTTTTTGCCCTTGGGGTGTTGGTAACCGGTCTCACTAATAGCAGTTGGTTTGAGCAGGAACCTGAGGTGCCCACCGCGCTGATGCAAGGTGTGGCAACTCGCTAAGGATAGGCCTCCCCAGCGCAGGCTGGTGTGGTATGGCGATCAATAGCAGTAATCGCTTAGATTGCGGTAATAGGTTGTATCAACAAAGGTGTGCCTTAGGGTGCACCTTTGCTGTTTTTGGCGGCCTGACTTTGGCGGCCTGAGTTTGGCTGTCTAGCACTGAAAGCCGGCCATCAGTTTTTGCAAACTTTTGGCGAGCGAATCCAGTTCCCGGCTGGCTTCCGCGGCCCGGCCAATGCGGCCTGTGGTGTCTTTAGATTGTTGATCAATATTGCCCAGATTGCTGTTCACCTCGTTGATCACCGCGCTTTGCTCTTCGGCAGAAGTGGCAATTTGAATCGACATCTGGGTGATTTGGCCGACGGCGTCGGCGATGGCCGCCAGGGCGTCGTTGGCGGCATTGGCTGAGTCCACCGTTTCCAGCGCCTTGTGACTGGCGCCCTGCATGGCGCTGACTGCGCTTCCGACCCCCTGTTGCAGCGCGCTGAGCATGCTTTGGATGTGCTGAGTGGAGTCCTGTGTTTTGCTCGCCAGCGTGCGCACCTCATCGGCCACCACGGCAAAGCCGCGGCCCTGTTCGCCGGCGCGCGCGGCCTCGATGGCGGCGTTCAACGCCAATAGGTTGGTTTGTTCGGCAATGCCGCGAATCACGTCCAATACGGAATTGGCCTCGCTGGCCTGCTGCTGCACATTGCCGATCAGTTCGGAGGTGGCGTCCACCTCTTTGGCGAGCTCGGCGATTTGCTCCATGGTATTGCTGACTTTGGCGCTGCCCTGCTGGGTCAGTTGATTGGCTTTGCGCGCCTGGTCGGCGGTGATGTTGGTATTTTCGGCGATTTCGGCCACGGTGGCCGACAGCTCGGCAACGGAGGCCACCACGGCGCGAATGGCGCGGTTTTGATTCGACATGGCTTCCAGATTGGCCTCGCCCAGCGCATTCATATCTGTAGCTGAGTCCAATACCAACTGCGCATCGGTTTTGGCGGTGCCAATGGTATTTTGCAGCTTGTCCATAAACCGGTTAAAGCTGCGCGACAGGCTGCCCAGCTCATCTTCCGTATTCAGGCGCGTCCGGCTGGTGAGGTCGCCTTCGCCCTCGGCAATGTTGGCCATGGTGGCATTTATTTGCACGAGTGGCCTGGTAAACAGCGGCGGCAAAAATAACAAAATAACCAACCCCAGCGCCCCGCCGCCCACTAGCAGCAGGTTGGCGCGCAGTGCCGCGGCGCTATTGTCTGCCTCTGTGGTGCGAATAAATTCCTCGGCCGCGCGTTGGTGCGCCTCGCCCGCTTGATCCAGTAGATCGCGCAGGGCGGTGAAATTAGCTTGGTTGGCGCCGAAGCTCTGTGCAACCAATTGCGTGTCGTTGGCATCGGTGAGCGCGCGTTGTTTAAGTGTCGCGGCCACGCCGTCCACCCAGCGCGTGTGCAGTTGGCGCATACGCTGTGGCGGGGCAATGTCGGCCACGGCACTGGACAGGCTGGCAGCTTTCAAGGCGCGCTCTAACGCCTGCGTCTGATTTTCGTCGACCGCATCGCGCAGGGCGCTGTATCCGCTGTGACTGGCGTCCAGGAAAATTAACCCGCGCTCGGCGGATTGCGCCTGGTACATATCGCGATCGGCCTGCAACAGTAGATCCATGGCCCTGAGATACACTTCGCCGAGTGCGCGGCTGTTATCGGCCAGTTTGGTTTGAATCAGCAAACCGTTGAGCCCCGCTAACAACAGCAGCAACAGCATGATCCCCACCGGGATGCTGATTTTCCAGCGAAACGACAGGTTGTGAAACCAAGCCATACAATTTCCCCACAGTGCCAGCAGATAAAGGCGTCGCCAAAAAAGTATAGGCAAGGATTAGCGGGATACAGGCAGCAACTTAGATTCTGTGGCGATAGCGTGCAGCGGGATGTCCCAATGCGCGCGGGTCAGTGCTGACACGCGTTGGCAGCTGTGCGCGAGACCCAAGCGGCGCCCGCTAGGGCGTGGGCGGTGGGGGTGACTGGCAAAGGTGCGGTCGTAGTAGCCGCCGCCCATACCGAGCCGGTTGCCAGTGGGGTCAAAGGCCACCAAGGGCAGGAGAATTAAATTCAGTAGCCAGTGCGGGCGGTAGGGTGCGCCCTGAGGAGGTTCGGCAATCCCGTAGCGATTGTTAACCAAGCGCGTGTGTTCGCGTACCTGGCGGAAATGCAATTGCCGGCGGTCCGTGACTACCGGCAGGTAGCATTGTTTGCCCAGTGCCCAGCTGAGTTGCAGCAGGGGACGGGTATCTATCTCGCCGTCATTGGGTAAATAAAATGCGATATGGTGCGCCTGTCGGAACCAAAGGTGTTGGCTGAGGTGGGTGGCCAATGCGATGCCGGCGCGAGTTTGTGCGGCGGCACTTAATGCCCGCCGGCGAGCGCGCATCTGTGAGCGGAGCTGTTGGCGTTCGTCTGTGTTGGCCATGACGGGTACACGTTTGCGGTAGGACCCCGAGAATGCCGTAGCCGGCTTGGCCTTGAACCCGATGGTTCAAGGTGGCGGAATCTGTGATGAATCAGGCTTTCCGTCGCGCGGACATGCACACCAACACCAGCGAGACGCCGCCGGGTATCAATTTATCGGCTCGAGGACTTACCGGACAAACGAACACCTCAGGGAGGTGCACAGTTTAACGCAAAGCGGGGTCGATAAAACAGGGCTTATTCAAATTGTGCCAGGGTTTTATCCAGGCGGCTGAGCAGCGGCGAAATATCTGGCAGGCTGGCGGCCTCGGATTGTTTGTTGGCCTGCAACAGTTCGTGGCTCAAGTTGAGCGCGGCCATGACGGCGATGCGCTCCAGGCCAATGACGTGCCCCGATGCGCGAATGTCGCGCATGCGCTGGTCCAGTTGCTTGGCGGCATCTTGCAGGGCGTTGCGCTCCTCTGGGGGGCAGGCCACTTGGTATTCTCGGTCAAGAATGCGAACGATCACGGCATTGCTGGCGGGTTTGCTCATGGCTTAGCCCTCGGACTCCAAGCTTTTCAGACGTTTAATCATGGCTTCAACCCGCGAGCGGGCCAGCTCGTTTTTCTCCACCAGACGCAACTTTTCCTGCTGCCAAGTGGCCTCACGGGCTTTTAAGGCCGCGTTTTCCCGATCCAGGCGCTGGCACAGCTCGATGAGCTGGTTGAGCTTGGCGTCGAGTTGGGCTAACTGTGATTCGGCCATGGGTAACTCATACAGTTGGGGCAGTGTCAGTAGCGGTAACTATATGCATGCCTAGGTGAAGGGTCAATCTTTGTTGAAGTTAATTCTAGTAAATGTGTTCTAGGTTGCCGGAATTAAAGAACTTTTTAATTCTTTGTGATGGTTAATGCCACGGCATCTTGCGCGCTCAGGACACGGTTTTCGGCGCAAACATGGTAGCATGGCGCCTTATTTTTACAGGATGGCCCAATGACCGATTCTTCCGCTTCCGCCCTGCCTCAATTTGATGACTTTGCCGACCTGCTGTTGCAGGCAAAGTCGCTTGCCAGTCCCACCGATTTGCAGGGCGTGGTGTGTGGCCGTTTGAGCGCCGGGGCCACCTTAACGCAGGCCGATTGGCATGCGCTAGCTAAGCAGTTGATGGATGTTGAAGCGTTAGACCCCTTGCTGGCCCAGGCGCTGGACGACCTGCTAAGCGCCACCATTGACGAGTTGAATGGCGAGGGTTTCAGTTTGGCGCTGTTGTTGCCGGATGACGCCATTGGCCTCGACATGCGCGTTCAGTCGCTGGCGGGCTGGTGTAGCAGCTTTTTGCACGGCTTTGGTACCGCCGGGTTAAAGGGCGACGCAAAATTTTCTGCCGAGGCCGCCGAAGCGCTGCGCGACATCGCTGCCCTGGCCCAGGTGGAAGCGGATGAGGAAACGCCCGAGCAAGAAGCCGAGGCCAACTATATGGAAGTTGTCGAGTATTTGCGCATGGCCGTGCTGACGCTGTACCTCGAATTTACCCATAAAGCCAAGCTGCACTGACCATCAATGACGGCGATTGGCAAAGCGGAGTTTGCCCGCAGGCGAAATAACCTGATGGGGATGATGGAGCCCAACAGCATTGCCATTGTCCCTACGGCCAGCGTTAAGGTGCGCTCGCGCGATACCGATTTTCCCTTTCGACCCGACAGCAATTTTTTCTACCTGACAGGCTTTGCTGAGCCGGAAGCGGTGTTGGTATTGTTGCCCGGCCGCGCTCACGGCGAGTTTGTTTTATTTTGTCGCGAGCGCAATCCCGCCAAAGAAATCTGGGACGGCGTGCGCGCGGGGCCGGAGGGTGTCATTGCCCTTCACGGCGCAGACGATGCCTTTCCTGTCGACGACATCGACGACATTCTGCCCGGTCTGATCGAGGGCCGCGATCGCGTTTATTACGCCATGGGTAAAGACCCGGTGTTCGACAGGCGCGTGGTCAATTGGGTGCAGCGCATTCGCGATAACGTATCGGCGGGAGCTTCCGCCACGGGCGAGTTTTTGGATTTAGATCACCTGTTGCACGATATGCGCCTGTACAAGAGCGCCGCCGAAATACGCGCGCTGCAAAAAGCATGCGACATTTCCGCAGCGGGGCACCGGCGGGCCATGGCGCAGTGCCGGCCCGGTATGATGGAATATCAGCTGGAGGCCGAGCTGCTGTACGAGTTTACCCGCCAGGGCGCGCGTCAACTGGCCTACCCCAGTATTGTGGGCGGTGGCCACAACGCCTGTATTTTGCACTACGTGGATAACAGCGCACCGCTGCGCGCGGGCGACTTAGTGTTAATCGATGCGGGCTGCGAATGGGCCGGCTACGCTGCCGACATCACCCGCACCTTCCCCGTGAGCGGCGCCTTTAGCCCGGCACAAAAGCAGTTGTACGAACTGGTGCTGGCGGTGCAAATGGCTGCCATCGATGCATTGAAGCCGGGCGCCCACTGGAACCAAGCGCACGAGATATCCGTGCAAATTATGGTGGAAGGCTTGGTGGCGCTCGGTATTTTGCAGGGCAAGGTGTCGACGTTAATCGAGAGTGGCGCCTATAAAACCTATTACATGCACCGCATCGGCCATTGGCTGGGTATGGATGTACACGACGTGGGCGACTACCGTATTGGCGATCAATGGCGGGTGTTAGAACCCGGAATGGCACTGACTGTTGAGCCCGGTTTGTACATTCGGCCCGACGATGAGCGCGTGCCTAAAAAGTGGCGCGGCATGGCGGTGCGCATCGAAGACGATGTGGTAATTACTCGCACGGGCGCCCGCGTATTGAGCGATGGCGTGCCGAAAACCTGCGCCGATATCGAACAGTTCATGGCCGAAGCGCGCGCCAGTGGCCCACAGCGACAACTACTGTGAATAGACGATGACCGAACCCCATTTCGATACAGATGTAACCCTCATTGGCGCCGGCATGGTTGGGGCTACGGCGGCGCTGCTGTTGGCGCAGCGCCTGCCGCAACTGCGCATCCGCCTGCTCGAGCGTTTCGACATTGCCCAGGCCCGCGCGCTTCAACCGAGCTTTGATCAGCGCGCCACGGCGGTGGCCGCCGGTAGTTGGGATCTGTTGCGCAGCTTGCACTTGGAAGACGAGCTGGCCCAGGTGAGTGGCACCATTGCCGAGGTGCAGGTAAGCGATCGCGGCCACTGGGGGCACACACATATTCGCGCCGAAGAGCATCAACTCGAATGCCTTGGGCGCGTGGTACCCAATCAAGCACTGGGTCAGGCACTGATGCAACGATTGACACAAAATGCGGCAATCGAGCTTAGAGCGCCGGAATCTGTGCAGCGATTGCACGCGCAAGCGGGCGGCTATCGCATTGATACTAACACCGGCAGTTTCACGACGCGGTTGCTAATCATGACCGACGGCGCCAACGACACCTTAAAAAAACAATTGGGTATTGCCGTGCGCCAAACGGATTATCAGCAATGCGCCGCCATCGCCAATGTGCAGGTATCACTGCCGCACGGCGGGCGCGCCTTCGAGCGGTTTACCGAGGATGGGCCCATGGCGCTGCTACCCTTGGCCGACCCCCATCAACTGGCCATGGTGTGGACGCTGCCCAAATCACAGGCCGAGTGCGCACAATTGAACGACGCGGATTTTTGCCGCGCGGCGCAGGCACATTTTGGCGATCGGCTGGGTAATTTTTTGGCCGTGGGTAAACGCGACAGCTACCCGTTGGTGTTGCACGAAGCCTGCGAGCAGGTGCGCGCGCACCTGGTGTTGTTGGGTAACGCCGCGCACTTTTTGCACCCAGTGGCCGGGCAAGGGTTTAATTTATCGGTGCGCGACCTTGCGGCTTTGGTGGATACACTGGCGGCGGACGTGCAGGCGCACGGCATCGAGCGGCTGGGTCAGTTGGCCTCATTGCAGCGTTACGCCGACGCGCGCGCGCGCGATCAGTGGTTGACGGTGCAATACAGTCATCAATTGGTGGGCTGGTTCAGCAGCAGTCATTGGCTGCGTTTTCTGCCGCGCCAGTTGGGATTGATGGCGCTGCAGGCGCTGCCTTCAATCAAGCAGCTGTTGGCGGAGCAATCCATGGGGCGCGGCCTGTGGGCGCGCGGAGCAAAATAACGACATGAATAGCACAAGTAATCAGCAGCACCAATCCGATATCACCATCGTGGGGGCGGGTCTGGTGGGCGCCCTGCTGGGATTATCTTTGGCGCGTCGGCTGCCGGCTGTATCGATACAGGTGCTGGAAGCTAGCCCGGCCGCCACACAGTTTCAGCCCGACCAGGTAGACCCACGCGTGGTGGCCCTCACCGAAAACTCCGTAACGCTGTTGCAGTCGGTAGGGGTGTGGGAGCGACTCAACGCCGCCCGCGTGAGCCCCTATACGCACATGGACGTGTGGGATGGCGAGGGCACCGGGCGTATTCATTTTGATGCGGCTTTGGTGGATCGCGCGCAATTGGGTTTTATTGTGGAAAATTCCTTGCTGGTGAGCGAACTCCAGCAGGCGTTAAGTTACCAGCCCAATGTGCAATTGCGTTTTGGCCAGCGCGTGAGCCAATTACAGCTGCCCGAGTGCGGCGTCGACGATCTGTTTGGCTCGGTACAGTTGCACTTGGCCAATGGCGAGCGCTGTCGCACGCAGTTAATGATTGCCGCCGATGGCGCGCGCTCCAGCATTCGCGATTTGGCAGCTATCGATGTGCGGGAATGGGACTACGGGCAGCAGGGTATTGTCACCACCATCACCACCGAGCGGCCGCACAATCAGGTGGCGCGGCAGCGGTTTATGGCCACTGGGCCCTTGGCTCTGTTGCCGCTAACTACCGGCGCAGAGCCGGGTCACCAGTGCTCCATCGTGTGGTCCGCCGACACCGACAAGGCCCGAGAGTTAATGGCGCTCGACGACGCCCAATTTTGCGCGGCCCTGACTCGCGCCTCTGAAGCGTGCCTGGGTGAAATTACCGCGGTCGATCCGCGTTTTAGCTTTCCGCTCTGGCAGCGCCACGCGCTGCATTATTGTCGGCCGGGGCTGGCCTTGGTGGGCGATGCTGCGCACGCCATCCACCCGCTTGCCGGCCAGGGCGTCAATATCGGCCTGAAAGACGTGGGCGCATTGGTGGCTGAAATTGAACGGGCGTTGGCGCGCGGCTTACCGCTGGGTTGTATGGCCACACTGCGCCGCTACCAGCGCGCGCGCAAGGCCGACAACCTGTTGACCATGGCGGGCATGGAAGGCTTTAAACACTTATTTGGCGCCGACAGCCATTGGCTGCGGTGGTTGCGCAACGAGGGGCTGCGACAGGTGGATAAACAGCCACTGTTAAAGCGCCTGCTAATTAATCAAGCGATGGGAGTGAAGTCACAGTGAAGATGGCGTTACGTGTGAGCTACCGGTGGCTGCTGCTGGCGGCCGTCGCGGTTTTGGCTGGCTGCAAATTTAGCGCGGATATCAATTGCGGCGAGTCCACCGAGTTAACCACGGTTTGGGGTGAAAGCAGCCTGGCGCAACCGCTTTATGCGGTGGTGGCCGAAGGTGCGGCCGAGCCTAAAAGCATGGGCAGTTACAGTGTGCGCATCTACCAGCACGGCGACGGTGGCGGCGCGCGCGATGTGTTTTTGAGCGGTGAAATCTTTGCTCGCGACGGATTCCTACACTCGGTGTCGCTGGCCGATGTGGACGGCGATCAGTTGGAAGAATTGGTGGCGGTGTTCGAAAGCGCCGGCACGGGCAGCTATGTCACGGCCCATGCGTGGCACTACCTGGATGGCGATCTCAGTGTGATTGCCAGTGTCGACAGCCTTTTGCCCGGTGTCGATATTATTGAAGCCATCAAGGCGCAAATCCGCGGGTTGAATGCACTTGAACCCGAATCGGCTGGCGCGGATAAAAAGACAGTGGGGCAATCATGACGCAGGCACCCTCTGCGCTGACCATCGCGCGCGTTGATTACGGCAATGCACAGCAGGGCCAAGACCTGCTCATGTTGCTCGACCAGTACGCGCAGGACCCTATGGGCGGTGGCGAACCGCTGGCGAACCATGTACGCAGATCGCTATTGCCGCTGCTCGCGCAAACGCCCAATGCCATCAGTTTTATTGCCTATCTGGACGGCGCCCCTGTGGGGTTGATCAACGGCTTCGAAACCGTGTCCACCTTTGCGGCGCGCCCCTTGATTAACATTCACGATTTGGCCGTGCTGCCGGCTGCGCGCGGCCAAGGCATTGGCGAGCAGCTCATTGGTGCGCTGGCCGAGCATGCGCGAGCGCGCAACTGCTGCAAACTGACACTCGAAGTGCTGACCGGCAACACCGGCGCCATGGCGCTCTATGAGCGATTGGGCTTTGCCGGCTACGAGCTGGACCCCGCCATGGGCAAGGCCACCTTCATGCAAAAACCGCTCGACTAACCGCCGAGCACAATCGAACTTTCATCAGACCTGTCTGGAATCCTATGCAAGACGTCATCATTACCCGCGAGCCGGTAGAGCTTTACAAAATCCTAAAATTTGAAGGCCTGTGCGCCAGTGGCGCGGAAGCCAAAAACGCCGTGGCCGCGGGCCTGGTCACCGTCAATGGCGAACAGGAATTGCGCAAGCGCCGGCAGATAGTAGGTGGCGATGTGATCGAGTTCGAAGGTGAGACCTTAAAGATGGTGTTGCAGCAGGCGGATTAAGCGCTGCTTCCCCGGCTGACGCGGTCCTGCGGGTCAGCTCTGCGGTGAATTACGCTGCCGCGTCGGTGTTTTAGGGGCTCGACGCCCAAATTTTCTAAAAATAAAAACATCAATAATTTCAATAGCTTATGTTGGTGTCGTTGCTGTGTCGCCCAACTGGCGTCACCGACATGCGCCGAAATTCTCCACAGTGCTGTCCACGGAGGCAAGACATTCATGATCGTTAAAAAACTCAGAGAAAGCCGCAATTGGTCGCAAGAGCAGCTGGCCCAAATGGCCGGTCTTAGCATGCGCACCGTGCAGCGGGTGGAGGCCGGCAACAATGCCAGCATGGAAACCTTGAAGAGTCTCGCCGCCGTGTTTGAAGTGAGTATCGACACTCTGACGGAGGAAATTATTGTGATCGACAAAGCATCTGCCAGCTGGCGCGCTGAGCCCTGGTTTATTCGTTTATTCTTATTCGGCGTTCGGCGGCGCAGCCACATGTTGGTGTTGGAGTACCTGATGCTGGCGGGGGGCGTGGTGGCGCTGCTATTGGACAAGCCTGCGCTGGTGGTTGGCATGGCGTTTTTTGGCGCCTATCTGGATGCCAAATTAATGGCCTATATCGACGAGCGCGCCTACTGGTAGCGCGCCCCATTAACTATTACGCGAGGCAATATCCATGGAATATTTCAGTCAAGTGGTGGCAAATTTTGATGGCCACTCAGCCATTGCAGTGGTTGTCGGGCTTTTGGCCCTGTGGTTTCTACCGGCCTTGTTAGCGCTGGTGTTTAATCGCAAGCAGGCAAAGTGGATTGCGCTGGCCTGTATCCCGGCAGGGTTATCCTTTATCGCCTGGGGCGCGCTGCTGGCTTGGGCGACAACGGGGAAGGTCGTGGCGCGCTACCGCTCGCCGATGGAACAGGCTGAACCTTAAGGCTGCTCTGCTGATGCCTGTGCAATGGCCGGTAAATTTCACGGCCATTTCACGGCCTTAGCACTAGTGTGATTAGGTCGGCGCGCGCCGTTGCGCGCCTGTGTCGTCTGAACCGGAGTGATCAGTCATGCCCAAGCCTGTGGTGTTATTTGTGGAAGACAATGCCACCTTGCGCCAACAGCTGGCCGAATATGTGGAATCGCTCGGCTGGCACTGTGATTTTGCCGACACCGGTGCGCTGGCGCTGCAACTGGCTGCGCGCAATCACTACGATGTGGTGGTGCTGGATTTGGGCCTGCCCGATTGCGACGGCGTGACCGTTTGCAGCGCGCTCAAGGCGCAATCGGCCAAGGCGCTGCCGGTGTTAATGCTCACCGCGCGCGACAGCCTACATGACAAGACGGCGGGTTTTCACGCCGGTGCGGATGACTACCTCACCAAACCCTTCCTGCTGCCCGAACTAACGCTGCGATGTGAAGCGCTGTGTCGACGTCACACGCTGCACCAGCAGGGCGAGATAGCAATTGGCGATTTACTCTTGAAGGTGCACGAGCGCCGCGCATACCGCGCGGGCCGGCTACTGGAGTTGACCCAGTTGGGCTTTAACATTTTACTGGAGCTGGCCAAGGCGCACCCGGCAGCCGTAACGCGATCAACTCTGACCCACGCTTTGTGGGGCGATGAGCCGCCGGCCAGCGATGCCTTGCGCAGCCACATCTACGCTTTGCGCCAGGCGTTGGACAAACCCTTTGTCACACCCATGCTGACCACCGTTACCCAAGTCGGCTATCGTTTGGAGGCTGTTAGCGATGGCTGACCGGCCCCTGCACCGCACCATTTTTCTTTCGTTTGCCGCTATTATCACGGCCGTCTGCCTGCTCTTTGCGGCACTGTCATTACTGCTGGCCTACATCGTTGAGGACGGCATTATCGATGCCATGCTAACCCAGCAAGCCGCCGCCATGGCGCGCGCGCCTGTGCCGGGCGATGGGCAGGTGGTGGCCGTAGCACCGGGCGTGCAATGGATTACACGCATCGAGCAGGCGCCCGGCGCGGTGGTCGCACAGCTCAGTCTGAATCCCAATATTTCAGAGGTGCACACTGCCGATACCAGTCACTACCACGTGCGCCGGTTGGACAATGGGCGTGGCTGGCTGGTGGCGGAAGTCGGCGCGCTGTTGGTGGTGTCGCGACTCTCGGGGGTGTGGTTTGCGGTATTGGGTCTTTGTTGGATGTTGGCTCTAGCGCTTGCACTCTGGTTTGCCTACTTGTCGGCCCGGCGCGCGACCCAACCGCTGCGCGACATTTTACGGGACTACCAAGCCCAGCCATTGCCAAGTGTGCGCGGCAATTGCGTGGCGCCCAACCTGGCCAACAATGAGTTGCACCAATTGGCCAAGCAGTTAGCCGACATTAACAGGGCCTATCGGGCGGCGCTAGCGCGCGAGCAGGCGTTTACGCGCGATATCAGCCACGAACTGCGCACACCCTTAACGGTGCTGCAAAATCAATTGGCGCTGCAGGCACAGGCGGCGCCCTTTGGCAGTGAATATGAGAGGCCCACGGCGGCGTCAAGCTTAGGTAGCGAAACTGGCGAGCCGGTCGCCAATCTGGCTTGGGTGCGCATGCAAGTCGCCGTGGGTGAGGCGGTGCACCTTTTGGATATGTTGCTGGCGTTGGCGCGCCAGGAACCACTGCCCACGCAATCCATTGCACTACTGGCATTGGTAGAGCAGGCCATGGTGGACGCGACCGAGTATGCGCCGTCGCTGTGCATTGAACTGGTGTGCACCGAAAACGCCGGCGCCGTGAAGGTGAATGCGCACGCTCGGCCGGTGCTGTTGTTATTTAAAAACCTGATTCAAAACGCGCACCTGCACGGCAGTGATCAGCGGCTTTGCATCGCGTTGACCGACACCGGCATCCGTTTTAGTAACGCCTGCTCGGCAGCGACAGAAGCGACAGCGACAGTGGCAATGGCTACGGGGCGCGGCAGCGGCATGCAGCAGGGCCTGAGTTTATCTGCGCGTTTGGCGCAGGCCTTGGGCTGGCAGTTACACCACGAGGACACCGACAATCAATTTGCGGTGCGGATCGACATCCGCTAGTCCGCCACGTTTATTTCTCCGGAATTTTCACCTTCGCTTCACGGGTGCAAAGCGACACTGCAGTGGTTAATTAGGTTCCTTTAACCCTGTCACGGAGTGCGATGCAATGTGGAAAAAATTATTACTGGCAATCGGTGCGCTGTGCGCCACTGTATTTGTTGCCATCTATTGGTTCTTCAGTTTGTTCAGCGGTCAGGTCGACGTAAAACAACTGCCCGATACCCAGCCCGAATCGCTCGCCTATGTAGTCAATGCGCTCGCGCCAACCCGCGGCAATATTCTGATTGTGGTTACCAGTCAGGATCACTACCCAGGTACCGATAAAACCACAGGCTACGAGCTAACAGAGTTGTCGCGCGCTTATTACGTATTTACTGCCAATGGTTATCAGGTTGATGTGGCCAGCCCGCAGGGTGGCTACGCGCCTATGGTGCTCGACGATGACGACATGGGCGTGTTTGATTACGCATTTTTGAACGATCCGGTGGCGCGAGAAAAATACCAGCAAACCTTGCCGCTGGCCAAGGTTGATCCGCACAATTATCAGGCTGTCTACTTTGCCGGCGGCAAGGGCACCATGTTTGATTTTCCGGACAACCCGCACATCGCTCAACTGTTAGCGGTTCAGTTTGCGCGCGGCGGTGTGGTGGCCGCGGTGTGCCACGGCCCGGCGGCTCTGCTTAATGCACCTTCCATCGCGGGCCGCAAAGTCACCGGCTTTAGCAACGCCGAAGAATTGTTTCTATTACCCGATGCCCGCACCCGCTTTGGCTTTTTATTGGAGGACGAACTCATAACGAAAGGCGCGGAATTTAGCCGAGGGCCATTGTATTTACATCATGTGGTTGTGGACGGCGATCTTATCACCGGCCAAAACCCGTGGTCGGTATGGACAGTGGCCGAGGCTACCGTGGCCGCGCTGGGTTATGTGCCGGTGCCACGGGCGATCACTGCCGAGGAACAGTCGGTTACCCTATTACAGCGATTGGAAACCGAAGGGGACGAGGCAGCTGAGCGGTGGCTGGCACAGCAGGCTATTGCACCTAAACGCACCCTGCTGGCCATGCACTTTATTGTGTCACTGATGCAGGGTGAATTTGGGCGAGCCATCGAGCAGTTGCAGCTCTTGGTAAAGGCCAAGGGGCTGGCAGCCCGCTAGCGGTTTTAGCAGTCAACGCGGTAAGGCCGCTGTAGACCACGGGGCAGGCCCACAGGCGTGAGCGGTCGAGTAACGGCGACAATTAACCTGGCCTGCCTGTTGTCGGATTGGTAGGAGGCAACTAACTGCGCTACAAAAAGCGAGTCTTATAATCCTGCGGCCGCGCACGTCGCTAAAGTGGTGAAAGGCAGGTATCGGCGACAACAGGTTATGCGCACACTAACTAGCTCACCGCGCCCTTATGGATGGCTTTTGGCCTCATTAGTCAGGCGCGTGGTCTCATTTTATCAGTTCGGTTTTAGGTCTATAAAGTGCATATATTATAGGTAAATCGAAAGGTTATGGGGTATGTTTCGGAAAATTCTCGCACGATATAAAAAGCATATAAAAAGAGCATATAAAAAGGACAGCCAAGATATTATTATTTCGATAAATCTATTTGGCTCTACATCGGTCGATTGAAATCAAAATAGGATAAAGATAGAGAGCGCCATTTTACGCGCCAAAATCTGGTTTTTGAGGTGTCAGCTAATCCTGCCTCTGGCAGTTGAAAAGATCGCAGGGGGGTACGAATTATTTAACTCAGCAGTCGACAGCTGCCCAGCCCCGGTGTGCGTTGATAGCCTAATTTTTGACAGGCTTGCTTGAGCTTATACACCCCGCCTACCAATCCTTTAAACCGGCTTTCAAATTGCGTGGCGCTGTAGAGCCAATGCTTTGGATCTATAGCTAGCTGCTCCAGTATGGGCGGCAATTCGGCCGCGATGGCTCCGCGTTTGTTGGCGCGTACTTGTTTGCCCGTCCAATCCAGTAGTTCTAAATAGTCCGTTAACCGAAAGGGCAGCCCGACGGGCATGTCTTGCCTTGGGTTTCCGGCAAAGGGCCTAAGTGACTTGGCTTGTTGCTGTGTGTGGTTGGGGTTGTGGGCACGCTTAGCTTTGTGAGTGCGTCGCTGTGCGCTGGTGTAGTCGGAATCTTCTGGGGTTTTCGCCATCTTGGCGCGGATGGGGTTGAGGTCTACATAGGCCATGCAGGCGGCGAGCGCTTTTTCATCCAGCAGAGCTTGGGATTTAAAGCGGCCCTCCCAAAATCGCCCGGTACACTTATCTTCTGCGTTGGCTTCGCGGGCGATGGGCTCGTTAATTTGGCGCATAAACCAGCTGATATCGGTTAGCCGGCTGCGCCAGACTAACACGCAACTGTCTAATACCTCTTGCTCTGCGCGCGTCAACTGCTCGCCTTTAATAGACCGTTGGCTAAAAAGGTTGCCTTTAAATAGCTGGTGCCAGCGTTGGATAACCTCCTCTGTGGTCCAGGCTTCAGATTGTGCTGTATCAATTTCCAATACCAGATGGTAGTGATTGGACATGACCGCATAGGCACAGACGTGAATGGCGAAGATGTGAGGCAGGGCCAGAATTTTGTCTTCTATCCACTGCCGTCGATGTTCGAAATTATTGCCCTGAGCGTCAACCCCGCACAGAAAGCTACGGCGCACGCAGCGCGAGACAATATGGTAGTAGGGAGTTGTGTCAGCATTGATCAGTTGTTTGCGCGGCTTTGTCATCCTTGAGCTCCGGTAGATGGATGCGTATTTGTAGCGAATAAATGCCGTGTCGCCCACGGGTAGCAAGTATGGTTTTGTCCTGAGGATTAATGACAATTTCTTATGATGGGTGTCCAGGTATGAAAATAATGGGTGTCCAGGTATGAAAATATGATGGATGCCCAGATATGTAAATTCTTTGAGACCGAGTGAGCTGCTGGCGGGGTGAGGCGATACCAATGTTTTGGTGTGTTGGTTTTTTCTATGTTACAAACGTTAGGCTTTGGAAGTTGCATCTGCGCAATGACCACGCTTCAACTGAACTCGGTGTGTTCTATGGAATTTCTGAGCCTTTGGATAAAGTGCAACTTACTCAGCAGCACCTATAAATTTGAGATAATAAGGATGTCGTATGAAATTTAAACGAGAATCAGTGGCGTTGTTGGTTTCCGCGCTGGTTGTAAGTTGTGGTGTGAGCGCGCAGCAGGCCATGCAAAAGGTAGGGGGGCACTATTTGGGTCAAAAATTGCCAGGCCTTGTGGCAGAAGTATTTGCGCCGGGGCTGGTATCCATCAATGGTCGGTACGAGGGGGCAATTTCATCTTCGCCCGAACTGGATGAGGTGTACTTCGGTGTAAATAATGAAAAAGGTGAGACAAGCATCCATTTTTCCCGGCGAGTTGGGAATGAATGGTCGCCTATTAAAAAGGCCGACTTTACCAAAGGCGAAAAAGCCGAGGAGATTCATCCATCGGTGAGTCCTGATGGCAAGAGAATCTACTTTACGGGGCTTAATACGGATTTGTCGGACACGCGAATCTGGTACGTCGAGCGATCTGCAGGCGCCTGGGGTGATGCGCAGAGGTTAGCTTCTCCCGTAAACGATGAGCAGGTGTTTTATCCCAACCAGGCGAAAAATGGCGACTTGTATTACTATAACTTATCTCAAAGAAAGACCTATCGCGCGCAAGCCAGCGGCAATGATTCTATGGTTGTTGAAGACGTTGGCTTGGCTTTTGGAGTGCACGCGTTTATTGCGCCATCACAAGATTACCTGGTGATGAATGCAAGAACCGAATCTGCCGATAACACTAAAAACAGTGATCTCTATGTATGCTTTAGGCTGCAGGATGGCGGCTGGTCGTCGCCAATCAATTTAGGTGCATCGGTAAATACACCGGCAAATGAAAAAACACCCACTATCACACCAGATGGCAAGTACCTGTTTTTTGGTAGGGATGAAGCAGATGGATTTGCCAATATCTATTGGGTGAGCACTGACGTTGTTGAGGCGGTAAGGCCTAAGCTATAGAGCGATTGACTATTACTTTTCGCTCGGTGAGTTCAATGTGGCGGCAGTGATTCTGCTTAGTAGGATACATTATGGTAACCAATAGCCCCGATGGTAGTGCCATATTGGCGCTCACTGAAATATCCGTATGCGCATATACTGCAAGAGATTGATAAGACTGAACAACGTCCTCTAGTATGTAACGATAAAACAGTTAAAAGTAGGTTTGTTGTACTTACTTCGCTAGAATTGAGCGCCGGGGTTTGCTGGATTGCGCGGGCAGCCAACTTCGGCACAATCACGCTAGCCAGGGCAGAGTAAGATATAGTCGGGCGACTTGAATTGAGCGGCAGTATTGGTGTAGAGCAGTTTAGGTGCCTGCAGTGGAAGGAGAGGTGGTAGTGAAAGCCTGGTTTTATCGCAATGTTCGCGCATTGTTACTCTGGGTCATCCTCGGAAAATCCGCCATTAGACACTGACTCACTATTTAATACCCACAAGCAGGAGCGCGTTATGGGCAATGATGTGCACGATGAACTGATAGCAACGCTGGTAGGAAAGCAGGTTCGAATCTATACAACGGGCGAATTTCTGACTCAGGATCATATACCAGAGCGCGTGAATATTGAGCTGTCGGATACCCGAAAAATTGTGCGCATTTGGAAGGGGTAGGGCGGCGTCCAGCTATGAACTCTGCAATAAAAAACTATGCGCCGCTGCTATTGGTGGTATTGGCTATTCTCTGTTATGAGTGGTACAGCAGCGCCCGCACGGCGCGCTACGAAGCGTTGGCCTATCTCAGTGAAGGATTGGCGATAGGCGCGCGGGTAAAAATGCAGGTAGCTATGCATTACCAGATGCACGGAGAGTTTCCATCCTCTAACCAGGCCGCAGAGCTGCCGCCGCCAAATAGCTTTAAGGGGCATTCGCTAACCCGCGTTGCTATTTCGGAGGGCGGTATTATTACCCTGACCTACGATAAAAAATCGGGCGTGCACAATGGCAGGATTGAGCTGATTCCCAGTATCGATGCACGCCAGGGCGTTCGCTGGGAATGTTTTACGCCCAGCTACCGGGCAGTGCCAAACTGCCCCTATGTCACAGTATCTGACGCTAGCGGCACCGCTCGGTAAAATTCCCAAGGGCGATTGCCGCGCTTACTTCCAGCCCCAGGGCACGGCAGGTGCCTCGACCGGTTTGGTGAGATCAAAGTCCACGCGAAATTCCCTTGCCTCGCGCACCATGCGATAGCTAAAGACTTTGGGGTAGTGATAAAACTGCCAGGTATTGCCGTTCGATTGCGGGATGCCCGCGCGCACAAACAGGGCTTTGGTAAAGTCGTCGGCGGGAAAGGATTGCACCTGCGCCCAGCCGGCCTCCTGCGTGTGGCCGCCGTATTGGCTGATATCATCTTCACTGCCGTCGCGGTGGCGGTGGTCGTGCTTGAGTTGCAGGCCGGACTCGGTTTTCGTGAGCACCCAGGTGCGGGACGCGTCTTCTCCCACGTGAAAGGGGATGTGCACTGCGTTATCGCTGCATTGGCGCACATGCATGATCAATGGCTTGCCCTCAAAACCGCCGCCCGGTGCGTTGTCTACTGTCACCTGGCCGGCAAATGCCTTGCCACACAGTGGCTTTAAACTGTCAAAAAAAGCGATGTGTTCGGTTGCAGGGGCGGCAGTGGCAACTGCGCTGGCGCTGAATAGCAGGGCCGCGACAAACGTGCGAGGTGTGGTCATAACAGTTCCGCGAGCTTAAGTGTGAATAGGCAAGTTACCAGCGTGTGGGCGCGCCGGCAATGGCGGCGCTTATACAACGTCCAAGATTAATCCTGTTGCGACGGTGAAATGACGGAGCGCACCCAATTCCACCAGCTATTGCCACCCATCACATACTTGTCCAATTGATCCTGATTGCGATAGTAGTGCTCGGGGTTTTGAAACAGCGAGGCCCGGGTGAGCATTTTGCGGTTTGGATTTAGCGTTTTGACCACCTTGGCGGGGTTGCCGGCAACCACCACATTGGCGGGTACATCTTTGGCGACGACGCTACCGGCACCCACCACGCTGTTGTCGCCAATGGTGACGCCCTTGCACACGATGGCGCTATCGCCAATCCAAACGTTATTGCCCAGGGTGACCGGTTTTGAACAGCGGAAGGGCCGAGTGCGGTTATACAGCCCGTGCCAGTCGGAATCGGAAATATAGGCATTGGCTGCCAGCATGCTGTTGTCGCCAATGGTGATGCCGACGTTGGAGGCAAGGCGCACGCCGGGTGAAATTAACACATGATCGCCAATGCGAATTTCGCCCTGGCTCTGTTTGCCCGACCAGCAGGTAAATTGCACGGGATTGTGGCGTGCAGAAATTATATGCACGCATTGGCCCAAGTGGATGCGCGCGCCGAAAACACTCACGCTCCAGGGGCTGACCACCTGCAGACCGCGCCCGCAGCTATCGAATTGCGGTTTGAGATGGCGGCGGGTGTAGCAGCGATTTATACGGTTGCTCAGCCACTTGAGCGCGTAGGGGCGATTATTTTTTCGCATGACTCTTGGGTTTTGCTCCAATTTTTTTACAAATTTGCGTTAAGCTTGCCGCTGTTATTTTTACAGAGCTGCAACCATGGAACTTAAACACTGCCCCAATTTTGATATTCACTCCGTCAAAGGTTTTTTAGCCGATGATGAAGGCGAGGGCCTGTATCAATTGGCGCTGACGGCCAGCCAGATGGGCCCCTGCCTGGAAGTGGGCAGCTACTGCGGCAAGTCCACCGTGTTTTTAGGCGCCGCTTGTCAGCACAACGACCAAACGCTGTTCGCCGTGGATCACCACCGCGGCTCCGAGGAACATCAGCTGGGCGAGGAGTACCACGACCCAGAACTGTACGACGGCCAGGCGCAAAAGATGGACAGCTTTCGCACCTTCCGCGACACCCTGCAACGCGCGCGCTTAGAGGATACCGTGGTGCCCGTCGTGGCGCTCTCCGCCGTGGCGGGCCGTCATTGGGCGACGCCCCTGGCGCTGGTGTTTATCGACGGTGGTCACGCCTATGAAACCGCGCTGGCCGACTATCGGAGTTGGGCCGCCCACGTGATGCCGGGTGGCTTGCTGTTAATTCACGATATTTTTCCAAACCCCGCCGACGGCGGCCAAGCGCCCTACGATATTTTAAAACTGGCGCTCGCCTCGGGCTTGTTCGAACAACTACCCATGATCAATACCTTGGGCGTGCTGCGCCGCCTGTAGGGCTAAACGCTTTGTATCAGTTTCTAGCGCGTGAGCGACTGGCGCGGTTGCGCCAGTTTGGGCGCCGCGTCCAGCAATTGGGTTTGGGTAAACAATTTCGCTGCCGGCGTATGCTCGGTGAGGGCGTCTGCGGCCAACAAAATGGCGCCGCTGGTCCAGGTGGTTTTTTCCTCGGGCCAAATCACTTTATCGCGAAATTGATAACCCATCCAATAGCCGCCATCGGCGTCTAGAAACTGGTGTAGCCAACTGTATAAATTGACGGCCCGGGCGTGATCGCCAATGGCCAGCAAGGCCATGGTCAGCTCGCAGCTTTCGGCGATGGTGACCCAGGGTTCATCGCTCACACAGCGGCAGCCCAGTTCCATTTCAACAAACTCACTCCAGCGGCTGTCAATGCGCGCTTTAGCCTCGTCGCCGGTGATCACGCCCGTGAGCACGGGGTAAAACCAATCCATGGAGTAGCGCGCCTTACTTTCCCAGGTGCGGTCAAACCGCTCGGGCGTGTACTTTAAGCAGTGGATAATTTGCGCGCGCGCACGGCGCCATGGCTGGCAATTTTCGCCCAGGGTAACGGCTATGTTGACAGCGCACTCCAAGCTTTTTGCGATAGAGCTGTTGGCTGTAATCAGGGCGTCACCCAGGCCGCAACCGCGCTCGTCTACGGCCCAGTCGATATCGCCGTATTCGCTTTGATAGCAAAGCACAAACGCCATGGCCTGGCGCACCATGTGCCAGTGCTGCTGCAAGAAGCTGCGATCTTGGGTTATGAGGTAGTGGTGCCAAATGCCGGTGGCTACGTAGGCCACGAAATTGGTCTCGCGCTTTTCTTTACACAGTGGCTGGTTGTTGCGGTAGTGGTTCCACCAGCTGCCGTCGGCGAGCTGCCGGTCGGCCAGCCATTGGTAGGCGCGCTCGGCCGCGGCCCACTCGCCGGCAATCGACAGGCCCATGGCAGCCTCTGTGTGATCCCAGGGATCGGCTTTGTCGCCGCGGTACCAGGGAATGCAGCCGTCTTCAAATTGTTGCGTCAAAATATAATTGACAGTGGGCGCCAGTAGCGCCTTGGGATAGCGGCCTTTTTGCAGCAGTAGCGATGTCACTGTGATTCCTCTGTGCGGTAGTACATCACCACACTTTTCCCCATGATGGGGTTTAAAAGTTTTTCCAAGGTCTGGGTTAGCCAGGGTTTTTGCATTAAATCCCATACCAGCAATTTGTGGTAGGCGCGAATCAGGCGCGATTGATCCTGGCGCTCCCAAAATAGGCATTTGAGCCACCAAAACGGCGAGTGCAGCGCGTGGGCCCAGTGTTTTTTGTAGCGCGCAAAACCCCGTTGTTGTATTTCGCTATCGAGTGCTTTGTCGTTGAAAATGCGCACGTGGCCACCTTCCACTTGATGGTACTCAGTGGAGAAATACCAACAGATTTTTTCTGGCCAGGCGCGCGGCACGCTAATGGCAAGTAGCCCTCCGGGCTTTAACACCCGTCGAATTTCCGCGAGTGCGCTGGCGTAGTCGGGCAGGTGTTCCAACACTTCTGAGCAGATAATTTTGTCAAAAGTATGATCGCCAAAGGGCAGGGCGAGTGCATTGGCGCACTGAAGATGAAAGCTGCGATTGGCGTCTGCCACGGCAAAGGGTTGTTGACGCGTGCGCGCGGTGGCCAAGTCGGTCAGCGATAGATCCACGCCGTAAACGTCTACTTCGCCGGCGATGTAGGCGTTGATAGCGTGACGCCCTTCACCGCAACCCAAATCCAGCAGTTTGTCACCCGGGTTGAGTGGGAAATGTTTGAAATCAACCGTGAGCATTGACGGTCTCCGGTGCTGTGCTTGGCGTGGACGCAGCAGTAGGCGCCAGGAGTTGCTGGCGGTAATACTGCGTCAATTGCGCGGCCACCCGCTGCCAACAAAAGGTGCTCTCGATGCGGGCGCGAGCTTTTTCCGCCAGCAGCTGGCGCCAGGCGGGTTTGTCGAATAGTTGCGACACCGCCTGGGCAATGGCGTTGGCATCGCCGGCGGGCACGCTCAGGGCCGCATCGCCCACCACTTCGGGAATGGCGCCGCCATCGGTGGCGACCAGCGGCAAGCCGCAGGCCATGGCTTCGCCGGCCGGTAAACCAAAGCCCTCGTACAGCGACGGCACCACGGCAATCTGGCTTTGGTTGTAGCGCGCCACCAAGGCTTCGGTGCTAATGCCGGAGACAAATTCCACGGCGTCTTCCAGCTCCAAGGTTTTTAAGCGTTGCTCCGTTTCGCCGCCGGGGTTGAGTTTGCCGATGACCGTCAGCTTGAGCGCAGGATAGTGGGGGCGCAGTTGGTGCATGGCTTCCAATAGGTAGCGCAACCCTTTCAGGGGTTGGTCGGCGGAGGCGGTGGTAATCAGACTGTAGGGTGTTTTTTCGACGTGCGGGTCGGGCTTGAATACGGCGGTGTCGATGCCGTTGTGCACCAGGTCGATGGTGGATTCCGGTCGACCAAAGCAGGCGGCGATATCGGCGCGCGATTGTTCGGATACGGTGATCACGTGATTCAGGCGGCGCACCACTTTTTTCTGCATTTTTAGAAATGAGTGCCAGCGTTTGATCAGCAGCCGCATGCCCCAGTTGTTTTCGGCGGCCAGCTTTAGCTCGAGGTCGCGGGTAATGGGGTGGTGCACGGTGGCCACCACCGGCAAGCCGCGCTTTTGGATGTCGAGCAGACCCCAGGCCAGGCACTGGTTGTCGTGTACCAGGTCGTAGCGGTGGCCATGGCGCTTCAAATATTTGGCAACCCGGCGCCCAAAGGTATAGGGCTCGGCAAAGCCGCCGGTGATTTTTGACCACCATTCATAGGTGTCGGTATAGCTTTTTAAGTGCGCGAGTTTGAGTGCCTTAAAGGGTTCTTCCACGGCGAACAGGTCGAGGCTGGGCAATTTAATCAGCCACACGCCGTCGACCAGCTCGGGGTAGGGCGGGCCGGAAATCACATCCACCTGATGGCCAAAGGCCAGCAGTGCCTTGCTCAGGTAGTGCAGGTAAATGCCCTGGCCGCCCACAAAGGGGTGCGAGCGATAGCCCAGCAGGCAAATGCGCAAGGCCGGCTGCCCGTCTGCGGCCAAATCGGGGAGTGCCTGGGCGGAATCTATGTGGGCCTGGGCGAGCGTACGTGCGTTCATAGGGCGGTTCGATTTGGGTGATTGCAGAGGTTATAGCGAAATGCGGCCAAGGCCAAGAGTGACCAATTATAGAGAGTGGGTCAGGCGACGCCAATGTAAAAGCCCGACTTGGGAGTCAGGGGCCGGCACAGCCGTGTGGTGCGCCGGGAACCCCCGGGCGGCCCCAAATGGCGCC